>WQXC01000001.1 GCA_009785045.1 Treponema sp.
AAAACATTAATTCCAACGCCAATATGAACATTTTTGCCGTCTGCCTCGCATAAAATACCAACTGCTTTTTTATTACCTATCATAATATCATTGGGCCATTTCACTTTTACACTTTCCTTAAGCGAAGACGCAAAATCCTCGATTGCCAAAGAAATTGCAAAACCGGTTCGCAGAGTAAGCGCCGGCGGAATATCATCGATATGTTTGAATTGAAGCAGGATAGTAAACGGCAGGTTCACTCCCCTCTCCATCTCCCAAACTCTGCCCTGCCCCTGGTCACACCCGCGTCCCCGGCCTGCTTCCTGAAAATCTGCAGTAATAACCGTTCCGTGAGACGCACCTTCCGCTGCAAGCTGTCTGGATATATCCATGGTACTTGTTACGGTTTCCATGTGATAAACCGGCGCGTTAAAGGGATTACGTACTTTTAATAAATTCATACCTATGCTATTATACTCGCATGAACATGGTGTGTCTTGACCTTGAAGGTGTCCTTGTCCCGGAAATATGGATCGCATTCTCTGAAGCTGTCGGAATCCCCGAACTGCGCCGAACCACAAGAGACGAGCCTGATTATGATAAATTAATGAATTTCCGACTTGATATATTAAAGAAAAATAACCTGAAACTTCCGGATATTCAAAAAGTAATTTCCGGCATGTCTCCTTTGCCTGGCGCAATTGAATTTACAAATACATTATGCGAAAAAACCCAGCTTGTAATACTATCCGATACTTTTGAACAATTTGCAAAGCCGCTTATGTTTAAACTTTCCTGGCCTACTCTTTTTTGCAATACGCTTACAGTTGCCGCCGATGGGACTGTTACAGGTTACCGCTTACGCCAGCAGAATGGCAAAAGAGAAGCCGTTAGAGCGTTTAAATCGATGAATATGCGGATTTTTGCTGCAGGCGATTCCTTCAACGACCTTGCCATGATACGCGAAGCGGACTCTGGCTGTCTTTTTTGCGCACCGGAACAAATCCGCAAAGATTGTTCGGACTTAAAATGCGTAGATACTTACGAAGACTTACTTAATATAATTAATGATTTCTTAAGTTAATAATCCGCGGACAACATCTATATATTATCTGTCGATTATTCGTTTTAATGTATGATCTTTCTGGCGCCAGTCTTTGCCGGTTTTAACCCGTAAATCAAGATCGATTTTCCAGTCAAAGATACGTTTTAAATTTTTTAAGGCTGCAAGCCGGATTGCCTTTATCATTTCGCCGCCTTTGCCTACTACCATACCTTTTTGCGACTCACGTTCTACGATTATAAATGCCCTAACCCAAAGCTGCTGCCCCTTTTCGCTGTCTTCCTTAAACTCAATGTCCGCAATATCCACATACAGCGAATGAGGCAGTTCCTGGCGCAGACGGTTTATCGCTTGCTCGCGGATAATTTCTGCAATACGAAACTGTGTATCCTGATCTGTGTAGTATTCGCTGTCGTAAAGCGGCTGCCCTTCACCTGCCATTTCGTATAATGCAGTAAGAAGCTCGTTTATACCCTGGCCTGTGTTCGCAGAAACAGAAAAGATTCGCCCGTTTTCATCTGTGCCTGCTGCAGATGGAAATTTTTGTGCAATAAATTCTTTTGCGCGGTTAAAATCTGCTTCCGGAGCATCCATTTTATTTACAGCAATAACTGTTTTTCCAGCAAGCGGCGTAAGAAGAGCCGCAATCTCCTCTTCTTCTATACCAGGTGCACGCGCTGCATCCAATACATATAAAACAAGATCGCTCTCTGTTAAAGCGCGATCTGATACTTCCATAAGTTTTTTATTCATTTTTTTTTCGCTTGAATGCCGCCCTGGAGTATCAACAAAAATCAACTGGCCTTCATCGCGGTTAACTATTCCCCTGATAGCGTTACGCGTCGTTTGCGGCACTTTGCTTACAATTGCAACTTTTTCGCCGCACATTTTATTAAGCAGTGTGGATTTGCCTACGCTTGGACGTCCAATAATCGTAACAAATGCGCACTTTGGGTTTTTATTGGTTTTTTCCGGCATTATCTGACAACCATTACTTTTCTTATTTCGTCGATGTCAGGACCTACAACGCGTATAAAGTACATTCCTCGAGCAACAGGTCTTCCGCCGTTATTGGTACCGTCCCATCCATCTGTAAATTCGCCGGCTTCGTGCATTTCATTGCGCTTTAAGGATCTTACAAGTGTTCCGTCCAATGTATAAACCTGTATCGTTACCCTGCCAGGACGCATCAGGCTATAGCGAAGATATGTTATTTCTCTGTTATCAGAATTGATAACATTGTTTAAAATAGTAACGCCGCCGCGCTGAAGCCTTATATCCTGAATATCAAAACTGAACGGACGAATCATTGTCCACCATTTTGCAGCGCTTACATCTGCTCCGCGCGGTGCATCAAGACGAGCGATAAACATGTCCGGAACACTGTCCATACGGAAAATAAATTCTATCTTATCACCGCTGTTTAATGGTGTACTGCTATCAAGTCTAAAATTAAACAATGGAGCTAAAAGTAAACCCGAATGAGGATCAAGCGGATTAATTCCGCTTACAGGAGCATATTGATAAAGCGGATCAGAGCTGTTTAGGGCAGATAAATCAGGCTGCCACAATCCGCCTGAACTGCCTCTTGACGGAAGTTCTGCCGGATTTCTGAAACCAATAGAGACATCTCTTGTCCAGAAAAGTTCGAGTGTTCCCGGAGAAGAAAGATTTGGATTTATCCGCGCTTGCAGTTCGATATCTCCGCGCGCTTCAAGGAACTTACTGCCGTCAAAGTCCCAGATGACTCCGTTATCGATCTGACTATCACTTTCCGGATTTGGAGAGTCAGCTAATCTTGCCCACACAGGCCATGCAAAATATTTATCAATGTCACCTGCAGCAGGAGGTATCGAAACAAGCAAGTCGGTACTGCGGCGCACCAGTTCGCCGTCATTCGTAAACATTCCTGGTGTTACAGGAGTTCCGGATTCAAGCATTCTCATCATTTCCGGAGTTAAGACCCTGTACGGCGGAACAAATATATTTGTGTTGCGGTTTGGATTACCTGCTGGATCACTCATGGAAACAATATGACCGTTACCGCGGTATTCCAGGTAACCTGAGTATGTCCAGTCGACAGGATATTTCGGCGGAGGATAACTTGAATTTGGATCGATATTTAAATCGCTCCAGTCAAGAGCGCGTTCAGTAAGACTCCATAATCCCTGCATTATAAACGACATAACTCCAGGAGCATCACCGACAGGCGGAAGGGAAGCCAGATCTGTTATATCCGGAGCGCTGTCAGTAATTATCAGATAATTCAATGCGCCTTCTATTGCAGGTTCACCGGGTCTTAAACTGAAAGACTGCGGAGTATCGCCGCCTGTATATACAAGAGCATTTACCGGCCTTGGCGTTCTATCCATTCCGTTTGCTGCCTGTCCGTTAATTCTTCCGTTACTTCCAGAGCCGTCCGCATATGATGCAACAGGCTGCGACATTTGAATAAATGTCTGATTAAGTCCCGGCAGAGTCACAGTGTAGCTAATCCGCGGAGGAATTGTATTAATTGTCGAGTAAACTCTGCCGTCACTAATACCTACAGGTTTATTTCTGACATCAACAAGTGATGTATTTAAATCGATATGCCATGTTAAAGGCTTACCATCGTAAAGGACTGGTTTTTCTTCCAGATATATATAGAAAGAATCATCATGTCCTGGAACAAAGCTATAATTTATAACACTGTAACTGTCTACAATTGCCCTAAAACCGGTAAAATTACTGGCAACAGTATCTATAGTTACGGATGTCTGCACCCTAATCCTGTCTACTCTTCCGTTACCGTTACTGTCTTCCACGAAACTGTAAATAATTTTTAAGCTTCTTTCTTCGCGCCAGTTAAAGTTAAAGTAACCAACATTTCCGGCAAAGAACGGGAATGCTCTGACATTATTTGTGTCTGTCTCTATTGTTACAGATTGATATACCGCATGGCTAAAGTAAAGCTGTACATAGTAAATATCCAGCTTATTAATCTGCATAAGATTAAAGTTCCAAAACTTATCAGCTTCTGCAGGAACAGGAGCCAATGGGAGTCCGTTTGCCGGAGGTATCAGACCTGGAGTATGTACATGTACCCATCCGGCTGTCTCGGTCATTCTTGTAACTGTTATGCGATCTGCCTCGTTTGTGCTTCCTGTAACTCTAACAATAAAGTCATTCAGGAAAACATGCTGATGCGGATCTGTTGAAAATTGAATTGTCGCGCCCCGCTGTTCCTGACAAATAAAGTTTTGCCAGACAGTGTTTCCGCTAATTTCAAAGAATGCTCTGTCTGCAGCGCTTACTTTTTCGAACCGTACTGAATCTGCAGGATTTTGCAGGAACGCAAACATTTGCGGATCAAGACCTGCAGTAATTTCTTCCGGAGCGTTAATTATTGTCCAGCGGCCTACTCTTGCACCAGCATCACCGTATTTTGTTTCTGCTAATCCGGCTTTTAATATAATATTAAAACCTCTGGCGTCAAGAACACCGTTGGAAATTGCAAGAGTTCTTTCGTATTCAATTTCTACTTCGCCGTTAACTTCCAGATTATTTGCCAATTGTGTCAGAGAACCCGGTCTAACATGCAGGCTACCCAGAGCTTTTGTTGTTGTTAATGTCTGTGTACGCTGTGCATTTGCAGGACCGTTTCCGATCATTTCCAGGATTAACAGCGGATGATCGCCGCCCTGCAGACTGGCGCCTGTTATTGTCACATCACCGCGGGCGCTTATTGTTGCCCTGCCGGTATTGTTAACAGTAAATCCGCTGCCTGTTAAATTGAGATTGTTTACTATCAGGTTAGAACCTGTGCCAAGAATCAATGTTCCGTTAATGCCGGCAAAATCATTTAATGTGCCTGCTCCGCCTATATGCCAGGAACTTTCGCTTATATCAAGAGTTGAACCTGTATTTAATGTCAGATTACCGCTTTCCTGAATTACATTTGCACCGCCAGTTATGGAAACATTTCCGTTAATAATTATATTTCCGTTAAGTGTAATATTTTCTGTTGATGTATATGTGTAGTCTCCGCGGAACTCTATGTATCCTGCACCGCTTGTTGTAAAAATAATTTCACGTGTATTTGCATCATTTCCGGTGCCAATATCAATAATAATAATGTGGAAACCTTCATCCAGTTCAATTTCAAGCTGTAGATCAAGATCACTTCTTGAAGAATCAACTATAAAGTAACCAGGGAATAGTAATTCATCAGGTTCAAAACCGTAAACAATATTTTGATCTGTTGGGATAACAAAACTGTCATCATCATGATCACAAATACTTCCAACAATGATTCTGTTTTCATCAAGCGTACTTGTTCTTACGGTTAAACAAATGCAATTTGCCATTATTGAACCAAGTGTAATATTTCCGGTAAAATCTGCAGCAGCTAAATTACGCGCTTTTACAAACATGATGATATTATCACCGTTATCGACTGCAAACTGACATGGTACCGGCGTTATAAATGTATTGGTTAATGTAATATTGTTTACGGTATCATGGATTGTAATATTTCCGCTTATTATATTGGCAGTTAAAGATAAATTAAGCGCATTTATATCTCCGCGAAGATCGATATTTCCGCCTGCTTCCAGAATTGCTCTGCCGGTTATATTAATTCCGCCAGTACCAATTGTTATATCACCAGCATTAACTGTAAACGCTGTGCCGGAAATAATACCGGTTGTGGTAATAAAGCTGCCTTCTATATCTACTTCACCGTTTATATTGATGTTACTTGCTGCTTCAAGCGTTAAACTACTTGTTGTTTCGGAGTTTACTTCGTTTAGAGTAATATTTGCAGCTTTAATAGTATTACCGTTTGTGCCAGCAATTGTTAAATCTGCGCCATTTGTACTAAAATTGGCAGTAAGTTCTATATTTGCATCAGTTAATTTAATGCCGCTGCTTCCGGGATTTAATGTAAGATTAGCTGCTTTATAATCTCCAATAATTTCGATAATGCCGGATGAACCTGCCTCTAAATTAAATATAACATCCCTGTTATTTTCACCAACGTGGTATAAATAAATGTTTTTATCATCTCTGACGGTAAATGATGCTGAAAAACTTCTATCTGCATCAATAAATACATAGTCAGTTCCAGGAGTATAAATAGTTCTGGGATCAACTGGCATATTAGAAGAGTTATAGTAAACCAAATTTCTGTTGGTAGAATAATTTATACTGTGCAAATGATATGCGTTATTTACAACATATCCGTCAAACGCATCATTGTTATAATCATCGCCAAGCCACAAGCAAAGCTCTCCGCTTCCCGGATTAATAATTTCATCTACTAACGAAGGCAGGATGAAGTTAAATGCCCTGACCATTATTGTATAATTTACATCTGCTTCAGAACAATAAATTCCTTGATTACTGGGATCTACTATTATTACAGTACCATTTATCGTTACATTGCCAGAATCAATATCTGTTATAACTGCCAATTGATAAGCAAAAACATCGCCATTTAGTGTTATATCACCGCTGGTTGATGTCAATGTATGTGTAATACTTCCAACAAAAATAATATTATCATATTCCTGATCGCCTGTAGTTGTTATGTCTGCATGTATATTCGCGCTTCCGTTAATTGTTAGTTCGTTAATGTTTTCAATTTCGCCTTTTAATGTTACATCGCCGATTATTGTTAAGGATTTTGCGCCGCCATCGATTTCGCTAAAAATAAATTCATCGCCGGTAAAGGTTCGACTTGTACCTGCGCCATTTAGCGTTACATCGCCAACAACTTCTAACATTACTATTCCGCTGATGTCACCGTTGAATGTTGTATCGCCGGTTATTTCCAGAGAGTTACCGCCGCCGATGATCTCGCCAAGGATAAATGTTGTTCCGGTAAAGGTATAATCGCCGCCAGAGCCGCCAAGTGTAACTTCGCCGTTTACTGTTAGTTCATCTATATTAGCGATGTCACCGTTAAAGATTGCGTCACCGGTTATAGTCAATGAGTTGCCGCCGCCAAAGATTTCGCCGAGGATAAATGTGGTGCCGGTAAATGCGTAATCTTCTCCAGTGCCGCTAAGGGTAACATCGCCGGTTATTGTTAGTTCGTCTATATCATTAATGTCACCGTTGAGGGTTACATCGCCGGTTAATGTAAGTGATTTATCACCACCGCTTATCTCACCTAAAATGATGGTGTCGGCAATAATTGAACTGTCGCCGGTTCCAGCAAGGGTTAAGTCTGCATCTGCTCTGCCGAAAGTACTATTTGTACCGGTTAATTCAATTTCTGCGTCAACTAATTTTATACTGCTATCTGTGACTAATGTCAGCGTTTGCGTTGATTCAAAATCACCCCAAAATTCAATTGTTCCGGTGCCGCTGGTTTCAAATATTAGTTCTCTATCAACATCTGCATTTACAATATAAATATTATAGTTTTCAGAGACTATATAATATTCTTCTGTCGAAACATCGCTGTCAATTTCAAAAAACAAATCGCTATTCAGAGCTATTATAGCCTGAAGCGGTAAAGGATATGGTTTTGTACCAAAAACTAAATGGTTGTTTTTTGGGATTCTCTGATGGATATGATATCTTCCAATAATAATATTTGCATCAAAATCATATTCAACAACATTAAAACAAAGTTCACTATCTAATCCAGGAATAATATTTCCTGTAAAACCGCTAGCATCAAATTTTTCTGCTTCTATATATATTACAATTTCCGGAATCGAAGTAGGACATTCACCCAGTATCTCTATATCACTTGTTTCTATATTTCCGCTGCCGGTTAAAATTACATCGCCAAAATGCGCTTTTATAATTAGATTCTGCGCACTAATTGAACCGCTTATATTAATGTTACCATTTGCTGAATCGAGTGTTAGTCTGTTATTTAAATCAACTCCGCCGGCACCAATAGTTAAATCCCCTTCTGCAGAAATTGTAAGGCCAGAGATTCCTGTAACTTCACCAGTAATTTCAATTTCTCCGCCAGAGGATAAGTTTATTGGATTACTGCCTGAGGCTACTACCTGGTTATAGATTTGATCGCCGCTTGTTGTGATATTTTGATTTATCTCTGCAGTTCCAGTTATCTCAAGTACATCAATATTGTTAACAATATGTAACTCTGCATCGCCGTCAATTTTCAACGAGTTATCGCCGCCAATGATCTCGCCAAGGATAACTGTTGTGCCGGTAAACTCAAAATCAACACCTGTACCGCCAAGGGTAACATCGCCGTCTACTGTTAACATTACAATATTGATGTCACCGTTGAATGTTGTGTTACCGGTTATTGTAAGCGAATTATCGCCGCCAAAGATCTCGCCAAGAATAAATGTTGTGCCGGTAAAGGTGTAGTCTTCACCTGTGCCCCCAAGAGTAACTTCGCCGTCTACTGTTAGTTCGTCAATATTTTCAATGTCACCGTTAAAGGTCACATCACCTGTTAATATAAGCGAGTTGCCGCCGCCAAAGATCTCGCCAAGGATAAAAGTTGTACCGGTAAAGGCATAAGCTTCGCCAGAGCCGCCAAGGGTAACATCGCCGGTTACTGTTAGTTCGTCAATATTTTCAATGTCCCCGTTGAATGTTACATCACCTGTTAATATCAGCGATTCACTATTACCTTCTATCTTATTTAAAATAATGGTGTCAGCGATAATACTACTGCTGCCTGTTCCAGCAAGAGTTAATTCTGCGTCTGCTCTGCCAAATGTGCTATTTGTTCCGGTCAACTCTATCTCTGCATCAACTAATTTTATGCTGCTATCTGTGACTAATGTTAGCGTTTGCGTTGATTTAAAATCACCCCAAAATTCAATTACACCGGAGCCGCTGGTTTCGAATATTAATTCTCTTGTGACATCTGCATTTACAATATAAATATTATAGTTTTCAGAGACTATATAATCTTCTCCTGTCGAAACACCGCTGCCAATTTCGAAAAACAGATCACTATTCAGATCTATCATAATCTGAAGCGTCGCAGGATATGGCGTTGTACCAAAAACTAAATGTTTATTTTTTGGGATTCTCTGGTGAATATGATATCTGCCGCTAATAATACTTACATTAAAATCAAATTCAACAACATTCAAACAGAGCTCACTGTCTGATCCAGGAATTATAAATCCAGTAAAACCGCTTGCATCAAATTTTTCTGCTTCTATATATATTACAATTTCCGGAATCGAAGTGGGACATTCATCCAGTATTTCTATATCTTCTGTTACTATATCCCCGCTGCCGGTTAAAATTACATCACCGAAATGCGCTTTAAATATTAAATTCTGCGCACTAATTGGACCGTTTATATTGATGTTACCATTTGCCGAATCAAGCGTTAGTCTGTTATTTAAATCAACTCCGCCAGAACCAATAGTTACATTGCCTTCTGCAGCAACTGTTAAGCCGGCGATTCCTGAAACTTCACCAGTAATTTCAATTTCTCCGCCAGAGGATAAGTTTATTGGATTACTGCCGGCGGTCACTATCTGGTTATAGATTTGATCGCCAGTTGTTGTTATACTTTGATTTATTTCTGCAATTCCGGTAATCTCAAGCACGTTAATATTTTCAACGATATGTAACTCCGCGTTACCGTCTATCTTTAGGGATTTTTCATCGCCGTCAATTTCGCTGAATATAAATTCATCGCCTTCAAATGTGAAATATGTTTTTATATCGCCAGCAAGTGTTGCTTTTCTAGTTACTGTTAATGTATCCATTCCGCTGATGTCGTCATTGAATGTTACTTCACCAGTAATCGTCAGAGAGTTTCCGCCGCCTGTGATTTCGCCGAATATAAATTCATCACCTTCAAAAACAAGATCGTCGCCATCAAGCGTTACATCGCCTACTACTTCTAGCTTTACTATGTTGCTGATGTTTCCGCTGAATGTTACTTCGCCGGTTAACTCAAGTGAATTATCATTGCCGTCAATCACGCTAAGAATAAACTCAGAACCTGTAAACTCAAGGTTATCACCAAGTGTTATATCGCCGTCTACTGTCAATATATCTATTCCGGTGATATTGCCGTTGAATACTGTATTACCTTCAAATGTTAACGAACGATCTCCAGATGCTATCGTAATCTCTCCAAGATATATATTCGCAGCTTTAATTGTACTTTCACTTATTAAAACCAGAGCATCCTGTGCATCAAGCGTTAATGCCAGTGATGTTCCTGTACTTCCAAAATTTCCGGTTATATCAATCTCAGCGTCGCGAAGCAGTACACTATTTTCTGTTACAAGCGTGAGTGTTCCTGTCGATTTATACTCGCCCCAAATTTCTATTACACCAGAGCCGCTGGTAGTAAATGTTAAGCTTTTATTTGTATCTACATTAACTAGATATATGTTAAAGTTTTCAGATACAGTAAATGCCAAATCAACAATTGGAGCCGTACTTGATAATAGGAAATAAGAATCAATATCTCCGCCAATAAGTGTATCAAGATCATCAGGTAAGGTTGTTACGGTATAATATACAAGATGTTTGTTTTCCGGTAATTTTTGATGAATATGATAGCGTGATGAATCAATTACATCAGGATCTATCGGTCTTGGTAAATAATCTATTACATTCAGGCAAAGTACACTGTAGTCACCTGGTATAATTTCACCGTCAAATCCGCTCGCGTTAAAATTAATTGCTTCGACATATATCGATATATCAGAAATCTCACTTGGACATTCATCTAAGATTTCTTCATCACTTGTTTCTATTGTTCCGCTGCCTATTAAAATAACATCGCCTGATTGAGCGCGCATAATCAAGTTAAGAACCGAAACAGAGCCGCTTAAACTAATATCACCATTTTCAGAATCGAGTATTAAACCAATTGTTTCTGCAGCACCACAAGTAATGTCACCAGTTATTACGATATCGCTTGCGGAAGATAAGGTTATCGCTGTAGTCCCAGCAAGCGTTATATCGCCGCCGAAAATCAGGTCGCCAGTTGTGGTAATATTAAGATTTATTTCAGCATCACCGGTTATTTCTAGTTCATCAATATTGCTAACGATATGTAACTCTGCATTACCGTCGATCTTTAATGAATTATCGTCACCGTCAATCTCGCTAAATACAAATCCATCGCCTTCAAATGTGAAATCTGTTTTTATGTCACCGTCAAGCGTAACTTTTCCATCTACTGTTAATGTACCCATCCCGCTAATGTCATCGTGGAATGTTACGATACCGGTTATTTCCAGTGAGTAACCTCCACCAGTGATTTCACCAAAAACAAATTCCTCACCTTCAAACTCAAGATCATCGTCAAGTATGACATTTCCGTCAACTTCCAGCTTCTCTATATTGCTGATATTGCCATTAAAAGTTATATCACCTTCTATTTTCAATGAGTTTCCGCTACCGTCTATTATATCAAAGATAAAATCTTCGCCTTTAAACACCAGATCTTCACCATCGATCATTGATGTTCCGGTTACTGTTAGTGTTTCTATTTCGTCAATATTATCGTTAAATGAAACGCTGCCATTTAATGTCAGCGAATGACCACTACCTGTAATTTCACCTAAAATAATGTTATCTGCTTTTATTGTACTTGTACTGTCAGGGCTGTCCATTATATTAAGTGTCAGAGACAGCGGGGTATCAGCCGAGCCAAAATATCCGGTTATATCTATATCTGCATCGCGAAGCACGATGTTATTTTCTGAAATGAGTGTCAGAGTACCAGTTGATTCATAATCACCCCATATTTCTATTATCCCTGAACCGCTTGTTATAAATGTTAAGTCTCTTTCAGTATTAACATCAACTAAATATATGTTAAATCCTGCGGTTACTACAAATTCTTCATCTGTCGATATATCACCGCTGTTAATATAATAATAATCAGTACCTGTAAGATCGACAGGAGATGTTGGCTCACGAGTACCAAATACCAGATGTCTATTTGCTGGAATCCTTCTGTGAATGTGGTAACGACCGCCATCAACAATTGAATCTCTGTCAATAGAATCTACAGGTAAAAATTCAAATACATTTAAACAAAGTACACCTGCCAATCCTGGAAAAATATTTCCGTTAAAAGCGCTTGCGTCGAAGGTTTCTGCTTCTATATAAATTACTACATCATCAATGTTACCGGGACATTCTCCTTCTATTTTTTCATCATCTACTATAATGTCTCCGTTGCCTGTTAATATTACATCACCATTACTTGCTTTTATTATTAAATTAAGCGCAGTAATACCGCCGCCTATTTCAATATCTCCGTTTGTTGAAGATAATATAATATTTACTGCACTTAAAGAAATCGCGCCTTGGTAGGTTTGATTAATATTCGTTGTAAGGTTCGCATTTATTGTACTGTCTCCAGTGACAGTTAAATTTTCAATATCGCTGCTGCCGTTTAGAACAGTATCTCCGGTAATTGTTAAAGCAAAGCCGCCGCCGTCAATTAAACCAAGCGTTACAGTTTTATCTGCGCCAACGGTTAGTTCGATATTGTCACCCAGAGTAACATCGCCTGTATAAGTTTGGTCCCCTGTAGTTTCAATGTCTGCATTTATAGTACTGTCTCCGGTAACGATTAAATCGCCAATAGCGGTTACATCGTTAAACACAGCATTTCCTGTAATTGTTAAATCATAACCGCCTGTTATTATTTCCAGTGTTACTGCAAATCCATCGCCTGTGGTTAATTCAACATTGGCGCTTAAGACAAATTCGTCTAAATAGGTTTGGTTTTCATCAGTTGTTATATCTGAGCCAATTGTTGCAGTACCTTTAACCGTTAAAGATTCAATAACTTGCATTATTACTGAACTATCAACAGTTAAATTGTTATATGTATCGCCAAACACCCATTGAGCAGTAGAACCTGTTGTATCATTGTAATAATGAATAGTGCCTGTTTCAGCGGCCGGCGCTGCAGGCGGAGTACCTACTGTTACCTGTCCAGCATTACCGAAAAGTTTTATCGTGCCATTATTGGTTAATCCGTTTGCACCTGCAACTTCCAGTTTAAAACCTTTTAAATCTATTTCAGCGCCGAGATCAATGGTTATTGTACCGGCTTTTATATTTTCTACAAGTTCAGGGTAGACTGCAGGATCAGTAACAGCCGGAATAGTTATAACTGTAGAGTCATCACCTGAATACGGAGCAACACTTTCAACCCAGTTATCATCATCATCCCAATCACTGCTCTCTGTTCCTTCCCATGTAAATGTGCCGCCTTTGAAAACCCAGCGATTGTTACCACCATCTGTTGCGTCTGTAACGGCATCCAATAACAAGTGATTTACTGATTCTAAGTTGCTTATTATCGTAAGAGGGGGTGTTATATCAAATATTACCGAACCTTGATCGATATCAATTTTCCAACGAGTTGCACCGTCAATTGAATCAATACTGGAAGCTTCACTAATATCAAATGCACCATTTACAGTCTGCTCCATACCCTCTTCGAATTTTACAGCACCTTCTAATTCTACATTATTAAATTCATTGTTATTATAAATCAAAGCGTTTGTAAAAAGAACTTTACCGGTACCGGGAGTAAACGTACTTCCTACTCCTCTTTCCCATATTCCGCTAACCTCAACCACTTCACCTGCAATTAAAGTTCCGTTTATTTCTATATTTTTTAATGAAAGTAAATTGCCGCCGTTAAGAACTGCGTCGTCAGAAATAATAAGATTTTCTGCAACAAAAACATTATTACCAGCAGTAATTGTTCCTTCAAGTATTGTTAAGTTATAAAACTGAGTTATTCCGCAAAGCCCTGCAGCGCCGCTGTTATTAATCACAACAGTTCCAGAAATAAGTGTAGAATCTTCTATTGTTTCTGTACCGGCAAGTATCAAAGTACCGCTTCCGCTTGGCATTGACACATCACCTAAACTGCTTGTTCCGCCGTTCACAGCAATGTCAAGAATGCCGCCGGTTATTTCTAATGTTCCGGTTACAGTTATATCAGCAGGTGCGGTTCTGTCTCCGCCTTTTATCGTAAGGTTATTAAATGTTGTAATCCCGGCAAAACCAGTTCCTGAGTCGTAGAACTCAACAGTGCCGCCTATCGTTGATGCAGGCGTCATCGTAATCGTTTGCGATGCTTCTCCAATTAACTTAATTGTTCCGTTATTGGTTAAGTCATTTTCTTCTGTTACTGTCAGGTTAAAACCGGCAAGATCTAATTCTGCGCCATCGCTAATAATTAAAACTGCACATTCTACATCATCATTTAAAACAGGATAATGTGCACCGGTATTAACAACAGGAATAATTATTATCGCTGTTGCAGATGGAACAATCCATCCAAGCCAGTTATCTTCATCGTCCCAATCAGAACTTTCAGTGCCTTCCCATACGCAAACAATATCATCGTTAAATACATTAATATTATTATCATTATCAATTGCATCAACGCCGCGCTCAAGTCCAAGATTATTATTTGAAAAACAGTCGCCGATGGCAGGTAAATTATTAGTATTTACTGTTGTATTCCCTTCTAAAATCCAGCGTTCTTCTCCAGGTGTTTCAGCGCTTAATACTGCTCCATCCAAGTTCAATACAGGTATAGTTTGCGTACTGCCATTTGCAAACAGGACTGTTGAATCTTCATTACAAGTAAGTACAGAAACAGTATTGTTACCTGTAAATAAAACTGTTTCTTCAGTTATAACTATGTTAAAGACATTGTCATTGTTTACTGTTGCTGAGTTAAACTCAACTGTGCCTGTACCAGCATTAAATATTCCGGTTCTGTTCCACACGCCATTCGTTAAAATTATTGTTCCGCTGCCTGCATTTAATGTACCGGTTATTGTCAAGTTTTCGATATTGAAGTCATTGTCATTTAAGTTAAGTTCTGCTCCGGTTCCAATTACTAAAGTGTTTAAATAATTAAGAGCTCCGTTAAACACACTAGTACCTGAAACTAGTGACAGATTTCCGGTTCCGGTAATATTACCGCCAAAAGTTAAATCATTAGCAATGATACTATTTGTTCCACCAACTGTAAAAGTGCCGTCAACATCAATATCGCCGGTAATTTCTATAATGTTGCCGGTAAGAGCAACATTGCCGTCAAAAGTTAAACTGCCTGATGAATAATAGTCGCTTTCAAAAATAATTGAACCATCTTCTGTTTCAAATTTTGGACTTCTGTCATTCGGTGACGAATCGGTACCAACATTGTAAATATAGATATTAAAACCGTCAGTCACACTTAATTCAGGAACATCCCCAATACGATCATCTAAAGATGATACAAATAGATAATTTCCTGCGATTTCAGGATCTTCATCTGCATAAACAAGATTGCGGTTTCGCGCATGGAAATGAATACCTTTGCCATTATTTATGGCACCTTCAAATGTAAATTCATCAAGATACGCACAAACCCAGCCGTCGCTGTCGTTCGGCAGCGTAATAGCACCTGTCCCGGTTAAGTTCGCAGCATTTATATAGACAGCGTCAGAATCAGTATGAGTTTGGCTAGTACTAGATACAGTAATACTGCCTGCACTGCCAATTTCAACAGTACCGAAAGCACCTGCGTTCATTGCTAGGCTATTCGATGTAATATCGCTGGCAATTGTAATGTCGCCATTAACTGCTGATAAACTAACTGCTCCTAATAATGTAGTAATAGTGTTATTAACTGTAATAGAACCATTTACTGCTGATAAATTAATATCTCCTGAAGTTTCAATAATGTTTGCAGTTATATTTTCTTCGTCAAAAGGAACAACAATATTTCCAGTTGTTTCGGTTATAGTAATATTTCCGCCGGTAATTGCACTATTGGTCGCTGTAAATGTTAAATCTTCACCGGCACCAATATTGCTGCTATAGGTAATATTTCCTGGATCAGTTCCTGTTCTATGTAATTCTACATTACTAACCTGATTATTGCCTGCCATTCTTATTTCATCTCTGGCTTCAAATACCAATTTGCTGCCGGAAACTACGCTTCTAAATTCTATACTGCCTTCAACAGAAGTAATTGTTGTACCCTCTCCGGGAAACATTACAGAACCAGGTGTTGCTGGTTCATCTCCTTGAGTGAATCCAAGTAGAGAATTTATATCCCCTTCTGATGTAAATGTTCCAGAATTTCTTACAAAGGTACGCCCAAGAGAAGTTAGACCTTTTAAGTTAATATTTTCACCAATAAAATAAAAATGCCGGCGTTCTGTACCTGTAAATTCCAGTTCGATTGGTGTATTAAAACTAATTTGATAATTTCCTACATTAATTCCCAGTTCCATTGCGTTACTGGAGGCAGTAACAATTTTATTATCTCCATTACCGTCCTGTACAAATCCGCCTAATGCTGTTATGCGGCTATCTCCCTGTTTATAAAACTCATCTTCGTTAGTTATCCATACTATTCCAAGAGAATGAAGCCTTTCCGTTTTAATTTCATTACCAATCAATCTTATGGAACCTACTGCAGTTAATGCATTTGTTGTTCCAATATCTTTGATATCAATATTACCAGCTCCGGCATCAATGGTAATAGAATAAGCACCGGTAGGAGTAAGAGGAGCGGGAGGAGCAGGGTTACCAGAATTAATAACATTATTAAAAGTTATATCCCCGCCATTTGATGTAAAAATAGTATCTCCATCAAGTACTATAGCTCCAGAAATGTTAATTGGCGTATTGTTAGTCGTAATGTTAGCAGTAATTCTGTTGTTTGCTGCTGTACCTGTTCTGGCAAAGCCACCGCTTGCGGTAATTGCCTCATTTATTGTTAATACAACAGTATTTGCACCTGCTGTTGCAGAAGCAAACGAGAATTCACCTTCGTAATTTTGCACAGCATTTATTGCTGCTGTTCCAGCTAGTTGAGTATAACTATTCGCAAAAACTGTGCCGCTTGCACCAAAATTAACTGCTCCAGTTGTAACTGTTATATCTCCAATAGGCAATTCTTCAGTTCCTACAGGTCCATTAATACCTATTGCGTCTCCAACAAGATTTCCTGAAAGCGTTAAATGGTTACCATCACCATTTGTTCCAAAAATACCGCCGTTTATCGTAATGCTTGTTGCTGTTATACTGTTTACAGCATCGCCAATCAGCGTTAATCTCTGTAAACCTATATTAAAAGTATTACCTGTTCCGAGGGCAATAGTAGCGTTGTTAAGCCGCATACCATTAGCAGAATTTAGTGTAAGTGTACCTGTAGTTTGATATGCTCCGCGAATTTCTATATAGCCATTTGGTGCGGTAAAAGAATATGATGCAGCGCCAATATTTCCAGCATCTAAAATATAAACATTTAAATAATCATCACCTGGGGTTACAGGAGTTCCATCCAAGATAAAATAGTCATAGTCTACACCTACACCCAAAAGAGTACCACCAGAAGTGTCAACTACACTACCAAAAACTAAGTGTTTATCGTCGGTGCTGCCGGTATTATCTATAACATCTCCGTCTCCAGTAATACTAGGAGGCGGATCACTGGATTCTAAAGTAACAGTACTTCCATCGCCAACATCAATATCAACAGTCCCACCGGAGGTAATATTGCCAAAATCAACATCACTGTCTTCTCCAATATTAATTGTGATATTACCATTGGAATCAATGTCGCCAAATTCAACACTACTTCCATCTCCAATATTAATTGTGACATTCCCATTGGAATCTATATCACTAAATTCAACACTGCTTCCATCTCCGATATTAATTGTAACAGGTCTACTACCTGCTATAATAATTCCGATTTTACTTGTTGTTGTACCAGGAGGAACAATAATTTCTATTGAGTTTGAAGCGGAATTTGGATTCATATCTACATAAGCGCCGCCCATAGTAACATTACTACCAGTTATCCCAGCATTATTAGTTTCTGCTACAGTTAAATTATTTATTTTCATAGCAGAAGATGGGCCAGCAATCCGTAAAATACCATTTAATGTTGTTGTGTCAATAACAGTCAGCGTATTACTATTAGTATAAAGAAAGACTTCATAATTAGAAACAATGGTAATATTTTTTATTATAACATCTCCAGTAATTTGCATACCGGGCGAAGACCAACTGGTAGTTGCTATTGTTACTTCATCATCAGGATTTATTCCAGGAACACCATTTGGTGCCCAGTTTGCAGCAGTATGCCAATCGCCGCCGTCACCGCCAACCCACGTATAATCAGTCCCCTGCCCCCAGACTGCACCTATGAGAAAAGTTAAAAATAACAAAAAAATCGCGATTTTCTTCATGAGTTATTTATACGTATTCCTATTATCGGCAAAATCCCCTCTCTTCTATATTGTAGCATATTTTAGCGGGTATTTCTATATCTGGTATTAAATAATAAGATTTCGTACGAAAATACTTGCTTTTATCGTGCGATTTAGATATACTTATATCATACTATTAGAAGGAGTATAAAATGGTCGTTACAGCCACCCAATTTAAGGCAAGTATTGGACACTATCTGGATACCGTTGCAGAAAACAAACCGGTATATATCACCAAAAACGGCAGGCTAATTGCTAAATTATCAGATCCAGCCGAGGACAAAATGTCTATCTTGAATGCTCTTGTGGGAATAATTCCCAAAAATCATATGAGTCTTGATGATATAAAAAGAGAAAGACTTGCAAGACACGCCCCCTGGATAATGGACCCCAAGTACGATAATCCTCCGGTTAAAGAGGAAAAGGTATAACAATGAAAGTTTTATTGGACACAAATGTAGTAATAGATATTTTTGCAAAAAGAGAATCATTTTATGAAAATTCTTATAGGGTTTTGCAGCTTGGACTGGAAGGCGAAATCGAAACAATAATGAGTGCAGGCGCTGTAAAAGACGTGTTTTATATCTTAAAAAAATACATATCTGATTATAATGAAATAAGAGAAAAAATCTTTATTCTCAGCAATTATATAAAAATTTGTAATACTACTTCGGAAGATATAACAAGTGCGATATTACTATTTATGTCAGACTTTGAAGATGCGCTAATCGCTGCGGCTGCAAGACGTGAAAAAGCAGACTATATCGTTACAAGAAACGAAAAAGACTTTGAAAATTCCCCTGTACCGGCAATAACCCCCGAACAGTTTTTACAGACACTTGCCTCTTAAGTTTTTATCCGCTAAATTGTAGCTCTGGAGGAACCATGAAAGTTCTATTCATCGGCGGAACAGGAACAATTTCCAGCGCAATCACAAGGCGAGCGGCGCAACTGGGATGGGATATATATTTGCTTAACCGCGGAAACCGGAAAAGTGAATTTAAAGGGCCTGAATTTAAGCATATTTCATGTAATATACGCGAAGATGACATATCTGCAATAAGGGAAAAGCTGGAAAAAGCAATCGGCAAGGGAAATAAATTTGATGTAGTCGCAGAATTTATCGCATTTGTTCCGGAGCATGTTCAAAAAGACTTTGATATTTTTAACGACCTTTGTAAACAGTATATTTTTATCTCATCCGCTTCGGCATACCAAAAACCGCTGTCATCATATCTGATTACCGAAAGCACTCCCCTCTCAAACCCGTTATGGGAATATTCCAGAAATAAAATTGCATGCGAAGAATACCTAATGCAAAAATACCGCGAAAACAATTTTCCCATAACAATTATCCGTCCAAGCCATACCTACGATGAACGCAGTGTTCCGTTAGGGGTTCACGGCTCTAAAGGCTCCTGGCAGGTTTTAAAAAGAATGATAGACGGCAAACCTGTTATAATTCACGGCGACGGTACAAGCCTGTGGACTTTAACCCACAACAGTGATTTTGCGCGCGCTTTTGTCCGTATCATGGGAAATATTCATGCAATTGGAGAGTCGATACATATTACTTCTGATGAAAGCGTAACATGGAATCAGATTTATCAAATTATCGCCTCTGCACTAAATGTCAGGTTAAATGCTGTGTACGCAGCAAGCAGTTTACTGGATGAATTATCCGAAGGGCGTTATGACTTCCGGGGAAGCCTCTTGGGGGACAAAGCCAACAGCGTTGTTTTTGATAACACAAAATTAAAGCAGCTGGTACCGGATTTTTGCGCAAAAGTGCGGGTCGACGAAGGAATTAAAATGACCATAGCAAATGTTCTGGCAAACAGCGAACTTCAGCAGCCTGATACAGAATTTGATGAATGGTGCGATAGAGTTATTGCTGCTTTGGAAACAGTAAAGGGAAAAATTACCAAACAGAAGTAATTACATCGCTATTTGGTTTATGTTTTTTATGTTCTTTCATGGCAAGAACCGCTATTACCACAAAAAGCGCAAGAAAGAAGATAATCGTAAATAAAAGGGCAATAACGTTATTGTCACTTTCGTCCTTTATTTCTACGGGAGCGCCGACGATCAAGGTAGACGGATCCACTGGAACTCTATTATCTGTAAGTATTATAAAAACGCAGATTATTACCGTAAGAATCATCAAAGCAAGCGCTCCAAGGCTTGCCAGACGGGTATGAAAGTTCGATTTCTTATCAAGCGCCAAAAAGGACATACCGCCGATGAGTATAATACCAATTAAAACACCAACAAAAATCATATTAGATTTTCGGCCTTTTTCGCCTTGTCATATAGCGATTTATGTGGTATTCTGAGGGTAATCCATATTATAGCGAGGTGAAAAATGGCACATAAAATCAATGATTCCTGCGTAAATTGCGGTTCCTGCGTTGGCGACTGCCCGGTGGAAGCAATTTCCGAAAAAGACGGACAATACCAGATTGATGCATCGTTATGCACAGATTGCGGCGCATGCGTTGGCTCCTGCCCAACAGAAGCAATTGTAGCCGAGTAAGGTTTGTCAATGTTAAGAACAGGCAAGGGATTTACCCTTGCCTTTTTTTTAATTTTTCTCTGCACAGCGGCAGGTCATGCCCAGTCGGCAGGTCTGGATTTTCCGGTTTTAAGGCAGCTTGACCCCAGAGATATGGGGTTCAGGCAGTTTATGAACGACGTTGAGGGTAACAGACGGCGAATTTCAGGCGCTCATAACCGTTCTGCAGAAGAAATTACACAGTATTTAACAATTTACCAGTACACTATCCGGCGGGAGGATGACATCTTCTTTTTGGCAGCCCGCTTAAATATTCCATATTCTGCACTGGCAAGCATTAACAGAATTAATAACCCAACAGCGCTGGAGACGGGAAAAACTATCCTGCTTCCCTCATGCCCCGGAATATTCATTCCCTTTAATATTGAAACAGATCTGGAAAAATTAATTGGAGCTGCAAGGCAGGTTAATCCGAATTTTGCAGAAATAAAGATAAGAATTGCCGGAAAAACAGAAACCTATATGTTTTTTCCCGGCGCGGATTTTACTCCCACAGAAAGAGCGTTTTTTTTAAATTCGGGATTCCGGTTTCCATTACGGCATTTTCGAATAACCAGCCGTTACGGCATTAGGGAAGACCCTTTTACTGGTCATATTTCGATGCATCAGGGAATAGACCTTGCCGCGCCGGAAGGAACCGAGGTCTTTGCTGTGGCGGACGGAACAGTAACAGCCACAGGATTTGATCCGGTATACGGAAATTATGTGATTATCAGACATACTAATAACTGGACAAGCCTATACGGGCATTTACAAAAGATAGAAACGGTATTGCGATCAGATGTAAAATCAGGTAACCTTATAGGTAGAGTGGGATCTACCGGCCAATCCACAGGGCCTCACCTTCATTTTGAACTGCGGCAAGACGGAAGGGCATTCGATCCAGCAGGAAGGCTCCGTCCCTGAACATTGGCGGAAAAAAAACGGATGGTGTATGCCGACAGCCATAATATTCCTTGTTATTTTTCTGCTCTTTCCCGGAATCTGCCTTCAGGCTGAATCATTCCGCACATCAGTAGAAGCCATTGTAGAAATATCACCCGGCGCAGCCGAAGTAGTAGTTCCGCTTGGTATTAACAGCTCGGTAATTTTAGACCTGGGTGCAGACGCGCGATTCTTAAGAGGAATTGAACTGGAGATTTCTGCTCCGCAAAGCTGGCTGCCGTACCGCGGCTCTCTTGTTATGATTATGTATAATAATTTAAATCCGCAGAACGCCTCTGGTTTAACCGACATGGATGGCAGCCGGATTGCATTTGAACCTCTTCCTTCCAGATTAAGAATTGTTTATCATATCCCGCTAAGGCAGCAGCATGGGCTTAGAACAACGACCTCTGTAATTATGCCGACAGGTGTAGTTCAGCCTGTTTCGTTTCCGATCATGTTCAGGTTAATGCAGGTATCAAAAGGACTGCCGGATGATTTTGATAACACCATTTTCACCTTAATCGCAAGACCGATTCTCAGCGACGAAGGCGCAGTAAGGCTCATTCCCCGTTTTCCGCCTAATTTGCGAAACAGGCCTTTTACAGTCATAATCAATGACAATGTAATAACCAACATTTCCGATCAGATATTGCTGCGGGAAGGTGAACATCACCTTGTTATCCTGTCAGAGGACTACCGTAATGAAAGCCGCCGATTCGTTGTGGAAAGAGCAAAAGTCATCGATTTAACCATCGATTTACAGGATCCTACCCCAATAATCATCTTTGAAGGGCCTCAAAATGCCCAAATTTTCCTAAATAACACGCAAATTTCACGGAATCGCGAGCCTGTCACCGTAGAACCGGGTATGCACGAGGTCAAATTCCAGGTTGGTGATTATACAGTAATAAGGTCAATTAATGTCCAGCGCGGAAAAACCTACCGTGTAGCCCTGGCAGTAGACCTTACAGTCCAGGAAGAAGACTGAGAAATAATTAATGAAATACAACCCCTCTACCGATACTCAAAATGTCGGGATTATAGTTCCCCTCCCAAATCACTATACTTCCGATATGCCTCAAGGGCATGGAGCTGTTCGAAACACAAATCGGGCAGCTCTTTTTTTTTTTCCTTTGATACTTTATAATGTCTCATGCAGGAAAAACAAACAGAAAGCGAAATTGAAGTTAAATTAAAACCCATTCTTGGCATCCGCCCCGGCGTGTACCTTACCATCCTATATTCGCTGATTATACTGGCAGTCCTCTTTTTTCTGCTGCTGTTCCCGGGACTAACAAATCCCGGTTCCATGCTGATAGTAAAAACCGAGCCAGCCGGCGCGGCTATCAGGGTAAACGATATTTACATGGGTGTTGCCGGAAGCAGAATCTTTGTTCCAAAGGGAACACATACCATAGAAGCCGTTATGCCAGGTTTTGAAAGCCAAAACGCCGTACATGAGATACCCTCCCGTCTCTTTGGCTCCCGGTTTTTTCCGCGTATTTACAGAACAGAGTTTGCGTTAACAACTGCCGATCCGGCAGCCGCATTTGCGATATACGCTGCGGATTTTACCGCATGGACATTCGCCGGTGAACCTACTGCATCATGGCAAATACCGCTTAGTCTTTCCGAAGGCGCATATCGTACAGGCCCCTACGCAAACGATGAACTCCATCAAATACTGCTGGCGGCTGCCGGATTTACAACAACCCGCGCTGCCATGCGTGACCTAATCCGCGCCAAAATGCTTATGGATAACTTTGGCAATGCACCTTCTGTTCCAGCGCTTTTTGGCTCAGTTTCTGAAATATTGGCTTTCCTGTCACAAAACCCGGAAAGCGCAGCCTGGCTTGCACGTCTTCTTCCGCGTGAAACTGCAGCTATAATCGAAGGATCAGACTGGTTCAGGAACGAACCTATTAGAAACACTCCATGGCCGGAAACAAACAATCCTGGACGGATTTCCGCAGCAGGTTTAACATTTATTAATTTTAGCGGATCCGGTCTGATAATAAGCGAAACTGCTGTCCCCAGATCATTATTTGAAACCTTTTTGAATGAAAACCCGGAATACTTAGATCAAAAAACAGACTATTTTCCGCAAGAACTCTCCAGCCATCCGTGGGAAATCGACAGGAATATAATTACCGGTATAACATGGTATGCAGCCGATGCCTTTTGCAAATGGCTGACACAACGCCTGCCCCCAGCAATGTCTGGAATGAAAGTAAGGCTTCCGACAGAACAGGAATGGCTTTTTGCCGCTCAGCGTTTAAATAATATGAAAAATCAGGGTTGGGAATGGTGCGAAGACCCGTATTCACCTTTAAAGTTTTTTACAGCATCACCGGAAGCAGTAAAAAAGCTGGGATCCCCTGAACGGACATTATACGGCAGACCATATTCCGGGTCTGCAGAAACAAGAGCTTCCCTGCCCCCGGATTTATCATCGCCGTTTGTATCATTCAGAACAGTCATTGCTTCAAAAGAGTAACATAATGAGTGAAGGCACCAAACTAATAGCGAAAAACCGCAAGGCATACCATGATTATTCTATTGACGAAAGCTACGAATGCGGCATAGAACTCCTTGGGACAGAGGTAAAATCGTTCCGTGACGGTAAAATCTCATTTCCGGATGCCTGGGCAGAGGTAATTAACGGCGAAGTCTGGGTGCGCTCTCTTGTTGTTTCGGAAAACCCGTTTTCATCGATATTTAACCACGAACCTGACAGAAAAAAACGCCTTCTTCTGCACAAAGAAGAGATAAAAAGGATTAACCGGAAAGTCGAAGAAAAAGGATATACCCTTATTCCGCTGTCTTTTTACTTTAAAAAAGGAAGAGTAAAAGTCGAGTTAGGGCTTTGCAAAGGAAAAAAGGCATACGATAAGCGTGCCGGAATCAGGGAAAAAGACCTAAAACGCGACATTGCCCGCGAATTCAGGCATGGTTTGCAATAAATATAGCAATTTATCGGTTATCTTGAGCGTTTTTCGATTAATTCAAGCATAAACAGGAAGGCAAAAACCATTAAACCTATACAAAGAGCGGCAATTTTTATGTTTTTATCAGAAATAAAGTCCGGTTTTGAAGTATAATACACATTTCCTGCAGTTACAGGGGCGTTTTTCATGGTTCCAAGCCCAACAATACGGACAAAACGCTCATCTCTATGCCCATAACCCATCTGACGGGCATGAATTAATAAAGTGTCCTGATCATAAAGCAGGTTATTTCTGGTTCTTTCCAGATCTTCGTTTAAAATTCCCAAATCTCTTATATTGTCCCATTGACGTTCCCTCTCGGCCAATAAATAATTATAAGCAGATATACCTGCAGGACCGCTTAAAAAGGAAAAAAGCGTGTATACAGCAATAGCCGTCCAAATTCCGATGAGGTACTTGAAGATACTCATGGTTCGATTTACGGTTGTTTTATGTTGATTCTTTAGATTTCCATATAAAAGCTGCACCCCACAAAAGCAGGATTGACAACTGTAATGCCATAGGTTATCTTATATATTGAGATAAACTACTGAAAACAGGTAAAAGTACCGATAATTGACCATATGTGTTAATTTAGGGAGCGGTTCATGACAAGTGAAAAAAAACCTTCGATATACTCAGATCGCAGCAGCATTGGCTCTGCTGAAGAACTGGATGAGTACGGTGTTTGGGTAAAGAGCGAACCTCAGGTTCTATCGACAGACGATGTTTCGGGCGGTTCTTCCGATTTTGATGACTTTGTATTGCCGGCAGAGGATTCTTTAGCCGACAGTGATGATTCATTATCATATGATGATGCAGTACTGGATCTTGACGAGGCAAAAGCACCCTCGACATCCGAGAATATTGAATTTCCGGATGACAATATTGAGCTTGATCTGGATGACGACCCGTTATCCTCGACAGCAGATTTTGCAGATCTTAATATGCCAGTCGATGAAGACACAGGGTTTGCCGATATCGGCGGCGGCGATGAACTCGAAATAGAAGATACATCTTTTGATGAATTTGAAGTTCCCGTAGCTACTTCTGCAGAAGACGAAATAATCGAAGCCGGAAACGATGATTTTGACGAAGAAGATTTTATAAGCGAAGAGTTTAACACAGAAGTCGCACTTGACGATGATTCAAATATTTCAATTGGAGATGATTCTGATCTTTCAATCAGCGATGACTTTAGTTCAGATATATCGATAAGCGATGATTCTGATCTTTCTATTACTGATGATTCTGATCTTTCAATCGGCGATTCTCTTGATTCCGATTTATCTATCAGCGATGACCTGGACATACCTACAGTTAAATCAATCGAAAGTAATATAAACGCTGTTCAGGATAACTTTGATTCTGTTCAGACAGGCGAAGGAGAACTTTCAACCCATCTGCTTAAAAAAATCGCCTCCGAGCTTTCATCAATCAGAAGCGAACTGACAGATCTTAAAAAAGAATTTGCAAGCGCGCGTTCATTTGTGCCGGAAGACGGAAAACGCGACGATTCTACCGGTTTCTTTTCGGAAGAAGATGATGAAACCATTTCGCTTACAGGCGACGAGCTTGATAATATTCTTACAGATTCAACAGAGTTCGGCGCAGATGAAACGCCTAAGACATCAGGATTTGATATCGGCGATGATGACGAAGATGAAGCAATTGCGCTTACAGGCGATGAACTTGACAACATTTTAAATTCAGCGGATTTCACCGAAGAATCGGGAACCGAAGAAAGTCCTGAAAGTGAATTCTCGCTTGACGAAGATACAACTGATGACTTTGGTTCAGATATTCTCGGAGAAACGGAAACTGAAACCGAGATTGGAACTGAAGCCGAAGAAGAAGATATCACCGAAGAAGATTTTATTGATATTGACACCGACGACCTTGATATCGACCTTGATCCCAACACAGTGTTTAACGATTTAGATTCAGACGAAATTGCCGCTAATGACGATGGCGATTCAGATCTCCAGACCGACAGTCTTATAGCTGATGACTTCTCTGATTTTGCCGAAAGCGACGATACTGACATTGAAGAACTTTCCGATGATAATGAACTTGAAAAACTCCGGGAAGAAGGCGCAACACCTTTATCAGATGCGCCTGATAATACTTCATATCTCGAAGATGAAGATGATGAATCTGAATCGTTTGATCTTTCAGAAGCAGTAATTGATGAGCCGGAATTATCAGCCGACGGCATTAACGACGAATTATCTGAACCATCAATGGATGACGATGATTTTAACCTGGATGCTCTTGATGATTTAACAATGGATTCCGAATCTGATTTAACTCCTCTTGAAGACGAAATTGAAACATTGGAAGAGGACGATGTTGTAGAAGATATCGAAGAACCGGAAGAACTGGTTGAACAGGTAATACCGGAAGTACTTGAGGCAGAATTAGAAGAACAGCCCGTTCCATTTGATGACGAGTATGATGAAGTGCTTGAAATGGAACCGGAAGAAGATATTCCTGCACCTGCACAGAAGCAACAAGCATTCCAACAGCCTGCTGCAGCTCCGGCATTTACTTCGGCTCCGGCACAGCAAATGGGATTCCAGCAGCCGGGATATGCTCCTGCTCCAACGATGCAGGCTTCTGCCGGAAAAGAACCTTTTATTATTCCTTCGGATTTAAGATCTGAACTCAGAAATATACTTAGCTACATGGATCAGCTTCTTGAGTCTCTGCCGGAAGAAAAAATTGAGGAATTTGCAAAATCTGAATACTTTGATTCCTATAAGAAACTCTTTAAGGAATTGGGGCTGGTATAATTACAGATAACGCAAGGCTGGACACAACCAGCGCACAGCTGCCTGCAAACATATTACACTCTCGTTATAACCCGCAGGCTGAAGCTGTACGTTATATTGATTCACTGGAAATAAAAGACAACATTGAATGCTTCATCCTTATCGAACCGGGGTTTGGCTATTTAATCCCTGCAATTCAAGAAAAATATGCCAATTGCAAAATTGCAGTACTGCATATAAACCAGCAATACGAAAGTTTTAATGTTCCTACGCTTAACAGTACAGAACCTGCACTTATTCAAAAATTTCTGGAAGAGAATATTCCGGAAGTTAACATTGATCGTATCAGAATAATTGAGTGGCGCCCGTCGTTAAATTACTACAAGGAAGCATATGTAAAACTGCTTTCGCAGGTTGTAGAATTTCTTAAACGTGCAAACGCCGGAAGAAGAACAACAGCAGCTTTTGGAGAAAGATGGGTAAGAAACTTTTTTAGAAATCTGGAAAATGTAAACTATAATGTTTTTTTCAAGCAATCATCCATTCCTGTTATTGTTACAGGTTCAGGTCCAAGTCTGGAAAAAGCAATACCGGTAATAAAAAACGTGCAGGAAACATGTTTTATAATTGCCGCTTCATCGTCGGTTTTGGCACTATCTGCAGCGGGTATAACTCCTGATATTGTAATTGCAACAGACGGCGGAAACTGGGCATTAAAACACATTTATCCGTTTTTCAGAGACTCTTGCGGCGGAATGTTTGCTGTTAATCTTTGCGCTGCCCTGCCCTCGCAATGCAAAAACATACCTCAGCTTTTAATAAATGACGGCAGTTTCTGGCAGAGTATTATCCTGCATGAGTTATCCCTTCCATCGGTTATTATTCCGCAGAAAGGAACAGTAACAGCCGCCGCAGTTGAGCTTGCCTTTATTTTATCCGGGGATAATATCTACATGGCTGGAATGGATTTATCTATAAAAGATATAAGAACCCATGTAAGGCCGTATGGCTTTGACAGCATTTTTTTAAACAAGGCAAACCGCTTAACTCCGTTTTATTCAGAAAGTTTTACGCGATCTTCTCTGATTCAAAAAGGCGGAAGCATGGACATATACGCATCGTGGTTTAAAACTCAGGAAGCGCTGTGGCCAAAACGGCTGTATTCAATCTGCGGAAACGGGATTTTTAAGGAAGGCATACCATCAGGAAAAAGCAGTGCAGATAAAAAAGACAGTTATTTTAAAGCAGTAAGTATTAATAAGGATTCAAACAATTTTCGCAGAAGAGGTGTATCTGCGCTTTTAAAAGCGATGAAAAACCCGGAATATGCGCACAGTATAAAAAATGAACTTAAATCCCTTTTATTTTCCGGTCAGGATAAGATAACAGATTGCGACATTGAAAACGAAATAAAAAAAATCGTTTTTGTTAATCCAAAGGAACAAAACTTTGATAAATAACGCCAAACGTTATACATTTCAAAAATCCCGCTGCGGCGAAATGGTTCCGTCTTATATTCTTGCAGATGGAAACGCACAGCCGCTGCATTCAATGATAGATCCAAAAAAAGAAGCAGAACGCCTTGTATCAATAATAGGCAGCGCGGATTTTGTAATTTTTCTGGGGTTGGGCGGCGGATTTGCCCCGGAAGCAGCGTTGGAAAAAACAAATGCAAATATTATAGCGGTAGATTTTAACAAAGACGGCATTACAGAACTTTTAACCGGCAGGGATTATTCCAAACTTTTAAATAATGACCGCTTTAGCCTTCTGGTTGATTATTCCTGTGAAGAATTAAAATCATATATTACAGCAAATTTTAATCCTGTTTTCTGCAGCGGAATAAAAACAATTCCGCTAAGAACAAGAATAGAACAGGATGTTTCAAAATTTGAAAAAACGGCAATTGCAATACAGGAAGCCATTGAAACAATAAGCGGCGATTATTCTGTTCAGGCGCACTTTGGAAAACGCTGGTTTTCAAATATAATTCGCAATATTATTACTGCAGAAAAAAGCGGCAATAATTTCCTCGCGGATAAAAAAACGTTTTCTGCAAATAAAATAGCAATTGCGGCGGCAGGACCGTCTTTGGATAAACAAATACCCGCTCTTGCAGAATTTAAAACGCAGGGTGGTTTTATTATCAGTTCCGACACTGCTCTTGGCGCTCTTTTGTTTAACAACATTCAGCCTGATGCGGTCGTTTCAATCGATTGTCAGCATATTAGTTATTACCACTTTATGGGCAGTAATATAAGAAGCAGCATGCAGAAGATACCGCTTATTCTGGATATCGCAAGTCCTCCATTGCTTGGCTCCATGACAGATTCACCGGTGTTTTTTTCCGGCGGTCACCCGCTTACGCGGTATCTTTACGCTCACTGGAGGCGTTTTCCGCAATTGGATACATCCGGCGGAAATGTTACATACGTTTGCCTTTCTCTAGCGCAGTTTTTAAACGCGCAGGAAATAACGATTTTTGGAGCGGATTTTTCGTATATTAACTGCAGCGCCTATGCAAGAGGAACATACATTTATCCGTACTTTCATAATAGACAAAATCGTTTTAAAACACTGGAAGCTCAAGCGTCTGCTTTTTTGTATCGCAGTCCTTTTTTACCGCCGGAAAACGAACAGAAAGACAAACAAAAGAAAAATTATTACGAAACACATTCGCTCCGTTTCTACCGGAAAAGACTTGAAGAAAAAGCGTCAAAAATGACTGCAAAAATTTCCTGCGCGTTAGGTCACGGCGCTCCAATCAATCTGATTAAAAATGAGCAGGAACAATTGCCTGCATACGCAGAAACAAATGAACAAATAGACAAATTAAGCGCTGTGGATTTTCTGAATCAATACAAAAAAGATATAATAGCGCTTCCCGAAATAAATACCATGAGTGCAAAATTAAACGAAAAAGAAAAGCAGATATTAACAACACTGCTTCCATATGCGGCAGCGGTTAAAAAGCGAAACCCGAAGCTTGGCCTTGAAAGCTTAATCAGCGAAGTAAAACGCCGCGCTATCGGAGAAATTGAATCTGTTTTAAGACAATTTAAATTATAAAAGCGGCTTTAGCTGCGCCATAAAATTATTTTCTGCGTTTCTCATCAGGGAAATAGCCCTGGAAAAAACAGGAATAAAGTCTCGTGGATCTTCCAAAAGCAGTTCCGCAGTAATGGAAGCCACTCTTCTGTCGGAAGAAAGAGCAACTTTTACAACTTTTGACCGTCTGTTGGAATAATTTGCGGCGTTAAGCGCATCTTCTGCAGAAATTGAACCCAGGCTAAAACCCATATATATCTGGAAAAATTGAAGATCGTTTTCGTCAATAATAATAAAGTAGCTGTCTCCGGACACTTTAAACTGAATATCGCCGTCAATGTCTATCGATGGGAAATATCCCTCCTGACGCAGATATTCCATATAAATGCTTTGTAAGTCCGCTCTTGTCCATTCCTGTTGCGCAGCAGCAGGGAAAACAAACATACCGCCAAGAATAAAAGCTACCAGGATAAATTTACCAAACTTTGACATACACGACTCCTTTAAATTAGCAATATCCCCTTCCCTTGAATATCAGTATATCTTCCCCTGTAAATTTGTCAAGAGAATGAAAAAGCGGCATAACCCACAAATGAATCGGGGATTTCCCCCTTGTTTTCGTCTGTTTGAATATCCGCCGAGGTGGCATACTCCAAAAGCCGCGCTTTTCCGGCACCTTCCGCCGCAGCGAACCCCATTGCTCCCAATACCGCGCCTGCCGAGCACGAAGAGGAGTCCCGCTCGGCGCAGCGCAGGACTTCTTTACTGTCTCCGGATTCTACAGCTTTAATAAAAGCAGCATCATTTACCTCGCGTACCCATTTCAGCGCTGCCTTGCCGCTTCCCTGCGGCGAAAAACCGTAATTATAGCCATAATGCGTTAAATCCGCAGAAGCCAGGACATTGATTTTTAGGTTCATTTTTGCCGCGATTTGCGAAATAACTTTACCGCTTTCAAAAGACTGGATTTCGGCAGGCAGGCGCAGCCATAAAACCTTCGCTTTTGGAAAATAATAATGCACCATGGGCAAAAGGACCTCGATAGTATTATCGCGGTAACGGTCTTCCCTGCCGTCAAATTCGCTTATTAAGGCGGAGCGCAGATCTGCATCTATTGTCATTGCCCCAAAAGGGGTCCTTACGGCGTCTTCCATGGCAAAAAGCGCAGGGGTGCCAGCCGGCAAGTGTCCGCCAAGCACCACAATAGTATCTGCGCTTTTACGAAGACTTGCAGCGCCAAGAGCGGCTAAACGGCCGCTATAATACCAGCCGGCATGCGGTGAAATTGCAGCGCAGCAAGAGGGGTTTTTCTCTTTAAATTCCGATAAAAAGGCAGAAACTGAACTTCTGTCACGGGGAAACCAGCCTGCAGGTAACGAATATTCTCTTATTTGCATAAAAAATTGTCCGATAATTATAACAGAGTAATAATAATATGGAAATGAAAAAAGATAAAGCATTAAATTTTCCGGTTAGCGGTTCAATAATTGCCGCTATTTGCATTGTTATCTATCTGATTGCGCTGGTTCAGGGAGCCGTAAGGCTGTACCTAAGCGTAGATGAACGCAAAATTACTGCAGAACGGGAATTTTCCCATATTGCAGACCTAGCGCTTTCTGCAGGAATACAGGGCTTTATGGATGACCGTTTTGTTCAAACAATGAACAATGCGCTGGCTTCCAGCAAAAGCATAGAAGCGCTGATAATTACCGGTCCAGATAATTCTTATGCATTTGAAAAACAAACCGGCCGCGCTATTAGCTGGGTAAATAATACACCAAGATTTATAAACAGATTTTCATATTCAGATCAGAGCCATTACAGACCATTAGCCATCCCGGATGTACGCAATGCCAATATAAAAGCCGTTGCCGGAGCATTTGACTACGACAAGTTTATAAAGATTCTAAAAGACACCCTTTTAATTATAATGACCGGTTTTGCCCTTGCTTTCTTTACAATACTTGTACAGCTACTTATGGGAAAAGGAAGCTCTCAGGAAATGGTATCGGTGAACACTCCTGATTCTTCAAGAAGAAGAACAAGAGAATACGCAGAACAGGGAACATCGGCATCAGGACCAAAGGGTTTATACTCAACACGCAGCAATATTGGCTGGGAAGAATACACAAAAGACCGCCTTAATTCCGAACTGCACCGTTGTGCCTCGACAGAAAAAGATTTAGCGCTGGTTTTACTGGATTTTACAGATATAGCAGAAGACAGATTATTTAAACAAGCAGCAGAAGAAGCAATTAATTTCTTTACTTCAAAAGATCTTCTTTTTGAATACGGAGATCAGGGAATAACTGTAATACTTCCGGGATCAGGATTCGAAGCTGCAATAGCAAAATCAGAGAAATTTTATCAGCGCATTTTGGACAGATTCTCAAAAAGCTACATGCCTGCGTGCGGTCTTTGCATAGGACTTTCTTCACGTTCAGGCAGACTGCTTAACGCCGACAGGTTAATACTGGAAGCTGGAGAAGCGCTTAAAAAAGCAAAAGAAGACTCAAAAACATCCATTATCGCGTTTAAGAGCGACCCGGAAAAATACAGAGCGTTTATTGCATCTCAAAGCTAGAAGCAGTTCTGTAAAGCCTGTTCGCAGACCATGCCGGAATTGAATAAATATACTCTTTACCGCTGACATGCGCAAAACACCGCCCATTTTCATCCGGCTCACTGTAACGAATAGTTACGATTCTTCCGTTTCCAAATTCCAGCACCATATTTATTTGATCAAAGATTGGGTCGGTACGTGAAACAGAATCTTCAAAACTATCGCCTTCCATGTTTAATATTCCGCGGATATAACCTTCTATACTGTTACGGCTTGGATTTTCAACATTAATTCCGGAAATTTCCCATCCCCTGTTTCTGCGTGCAAACACTTGAGTTTCATGCGGCATGTTAACAGTAAGTTTTTGAATAACATCAATATCCATATTTCCGCTTTCGGTTTCGCTAATAAGACGCAGGTTATACCAGTTATTTACAGCGTTTGTTATATAAGTTTTTATAGTAATGGAGCCGGAACGAACTTCATTTAAATGCGCTTTACGAAAATATGTTTCGTTTCTGAATACATCATCATATCCAACCAATAGATCAAGAAGTTTATTATTATCGCTGTAAATTGCTACATTACCTGCTCCCTGTCCTATGCCAAAACGTTCATGGGAAGATGTGCCGGAAGAACGCACCGGCCAGGATGACTTTGTTGTAAAAATTGTTAAAAAATCTTCCACCCGCATTTGACGCGCAGGAAATTCAAGACCGTCATGCAAAACAAACCACTGGTTGCTTCTTTTAACAAGCTCAAATTCATTCCCTTCTGCATTTACAGTTATTTTATTCGCCCTGGAAGCGCTTCTTGAATCTAACCAGGCATAGGAAGATGTTTCTCCCAATCCTGCAGAAACAATAATACTTACTGTATATGTTAAAGCCAATACAGCTATCATCGATAAAAGAATAATTAGCCTTTTTTTAAACGTCATTGGTGCTCTCCTTTACAGATTTTGTTTCAGTGTTTCTGGCATGCGCTTTGCGTCTTGATGCTAAAGTAAAACCTGCGATGATCACAATAAGCGGAATAATGACAACATTTACAATTTGAATAATTCTCATTACAGCGGTTCTGCTGGATGAATCAGTTATTTTGTCAAAACGGCCAGCCTGCGGCTGCCTGTTCCGAATACCTATTATATCATCATCATTTGCAAGCCAGTCTGCAGCGCGTAAAAGGAAATCCAGGTTATGCCTTGCCTGGGTAGCATTAATCATATTGGTGGCAAAATCCACATCACCTATTACAATTATCCGCGATTCTCTTGCAAACTCAGGCATATCCGGCAGTTCTTCGTCAGATCCTTCGCGCACAGGTTTAGGAGCGCCCCTAAAAAAGCTTGGGAAAGTTCCGCTTAATGCAGCGCCAAGAATTTTTACTCCCCTTGTTTCCAATGCCTCCAGTTCCAATAGATAAGGTACTTCGGGACTTGTATAAAGAGCTTCTGTCATGGACCACCCTTGAGCAGTGCTTGTAAACAATGGAGCTGCTTCTACAGTAGAAACAGGAGCCAATTCAAGCGGACTTGCCCAGTACATATCCAATCCTGCAAAGCTTGAGCTAACAGGATGCTTTGGATTGCCATTATCACCCATTACACCAATCCAGAGCGGATAACGCACAATCCGGAATTGAACGCCGCCTGTGGGCAGTCTTGACTGGAATTGCAAAGTAAGAGCATTGCGATCAAGAGCAAGTTCAGGCCGTATGATTACACCGTAAGAAGCAATCATATCGAGAAGTCCAAGATCGCGCTGAGTTCTTGCTTCAACAGAACCGTAAATTGTATCGATAAATATTCCCTTTGCTGCGAAAAGTACCTTTCCGCCCTGTTGAATATATCTATCGATCCTATAAAGCGCCCATTCATCAATTTCTTCTACGCCGCCAAGCACAAAAAGCGCCGGCATGTTTTCCGGTATTTCATCTCCCGGAGTAAGAAGACGTACCCTGTAACCGGCTTCTGCAAGAGTCATTTCCAAATAACTAAAATCTTCTCTCCATTGCCGGAAACTGTCACCAACAATAACTCCCATCCAGCGTTCGTTATCGGTAACCATGGAACGAATTCTTGATGTCAAATCATATTCAAGCGTATCTGTAGATATCACCCAGGGAAGCACATCCATTTTATCCAGATATTCAATAACAATGCCGGAATAAACCGTAACAAGACTTGCCTGATCCTGCTCTACAGTTTGTATCTGCCTTGGCTGAAGACCCAGTCTTTCGACCGATGTTAGCCCGGCTTTAACCGGATCGCGGACTGTAAGGCGGATCTTGCCGCGTGAATATGCGGCATATTCCCTAAGAGTATCTTCTATCTCGCCGGGTTCAGGAATCGCAGTTTTTAATTTACCGGAAATATAATATGTAATATTAACAGGATCCGGAATTTCCTTATGTAGGTTACGCGAAACTTTGGAAATTGTATACGCTTTATTTTTTGTAAGATCCAGGCGGAACCATAAACGATTTGTAACCATTAACCCCAGAACAAATACAAGCAGGGTTAAAACTGTTATAATAAATGTTTGTTTTTTTGTCATGTCTTACCCCTATTTCCATTTCCTGAAAAGGATTACCCTGGTATTGATAAACAGGAACAAAGCCGTACTTAAAACAAAGAACGTTAAGTCTCTGGAATCAATTAAACCTTTGGAAAAACTTTCAAAGTGAAATGCAAGCGAAAAAAAGTTAATGCCTGCAGAAAGCCACTGCGGAAGATTAAACGCAAATGTTACCTGATTTATCAGCATTACAACCATTAAAACAACTGCGCTGCCAAGAAAGGCGCCGCCCTGATTCTTAGAAAGGCACGACAGCAGCAAACCCAGCGCTATTGCGCATGCGCCAAGCAGGAATGCCCCAAGGTATTCGCAGAAAATTGTGCCTGCATCAAAACTTCCCAGACTTAAAAGACTTAACGGCAGCGGTACAGTTAAAAGAAGTATTAAACATAACATTCCAAGAGCCGAGAAGAACTTTCCAAGAACAAGATCCCATTCGGTAAAAGGCATTGTCAATAATATTTCTATTGTGCCTGTTTTTCTTTCTTCTGCCCAGCTTTTCATAGTAAGTACAGGAATTATAAAAATATAAACTATCGGAAACACTGCAAAGTACGGACGCAGTGTAGCCTGTTCCATGGAAAAATAGCGCTGCATATAAAACAGCCATATTGAACAGAAAAGAAGAAAGAAAACAGCCGCGCCGTAGAAAGCGGGAGCGTTTAAGTACTGATACAGTTCCTTGCGTGCCAGCGTAAGGGCGCGATACGGTATTAATTTTTTCATTTGCTGCGCTCCTCGTTTGTAAGTTTTACAAAGATATCTTCTATACTTAATTTTTTCCTGCTCATACCAAGTATTTTAAAGTTTTGCGAAACTGCCCAGTCAAAAATAAGTTCGCCGGCATTTGAGTTTTCTGTCTCGGAAGGAACAAAGAAATTTGCCGAGGCAAAACCGTTATCAGTTATTTCTACCATTGTATTGGATAAATTACCAAGTAATGACAGCTTGTCTCTAATCGTATCAGCATCAGGTTCGCCTGAGCATTTTAGAAGAAGTTCCCAGGTGTCTCCGCCTTTCATTGTTCCGGCAATCTCATCCGGCCGGCCAAGAGCGGCAATGCGTCCATCATTAATGATTAATACCTGAGTGCAGATTGCCTCTACTTCCTGCAAAATGTGAGTGGAAAGAATAACAGTTTTGCGCTTGCCCAATTCTTTAATAAGCGAGCGGATTTCAATAATCTGATTTGGATCAAGACCTGTGGTCGGCTCATCAAGAATTAATATGGGAGGATCATGAAGTATCGCCTGCGCAAGACCAACACGCTGACGGTACCCCTTTGAAAGTGTTTCTATTTTGCGGCCCCTGTAACCAATAAGTCCGCAGGCTTCCAGGCTTGTATCAATTGCAGATTCACGCTCTTCAACCGGAATAAAACGCGCTTCCGCTGCAAAGGTTAAATATTCGTCAACGGTAAGATCTCCGTAAAGCGGAACATTTTCCGGCAGATAGCCAATCCGTTTTTTTATTTCCAATGGCTGTTCATCTACTGGAATTCCATCTACAAGAGCTGATCCACTTGATTGAAAATGAAAACCGGTCAGTATTTTCATTACGGTTGTTTTGCCTGCGCCATTCGGCCCAAGAAAACCCAATACCTCACTGTCGCCGACAGAAAAAGATACATCTGTAACAGCTTGTACATTTCCATACAGTTTCGACAGGTTTTTAACTTCGATTTTTGCTTGTTTTTCCTGCTTTACCTGAGTATCCATTAATTAACATTCCTTTTTATTTATAATACATAACTAATCACAGGGTTACAAAATTAAACCGCGGATAATTCTTGTGTTTATCATAGCAAATTTAGTCTGCGTATTCAATCGGGAAAACGGCGCGATCTTTGGTTAAAACAGTTTCCGGAAAAACAGCCCTGGCTTCGGCAAGAAGCTGCTTTAGTTCATGTTCTGTATAACGCGGACTGTAGTGAATCAATGCCATTTTTTTTACTCCGGACGAAGCAGCGGCGATTTTAGCAGCCTCTTCGGCGGTCATATGTTTTTTTGAATGGGCGTCTTCTGCAAGTTCCTGCGCAAACATACCTTCGCAAATAAAAAGATCGGAACCTATAACATGGGTGGAAATTTCCGGCAGCGCAAGAGAATCTGTAACAAACGAAAACTTTCTGCCCTGCCGGATCGGACCCATAACCTGATCGGGTTTTATTTCCCTGCCGTCCGGAGTCTGAACAGTTTCTCCTTTTTGCAATTTACCCCACAATTTTCCCATCGGAATATTCAGCTCTTCTGCTTTTTGCGGATGAAACTCTCCAGGACGTTTGTCTTCTTCCAGCGTATAACCGTAACATGGCTTTGTGTGAGACAACGGAAAACACCGCACATGAAACCCATCTCCTTTGTACACGATACCAGGTGATGTAATTTCCTGCACAATTATTTCATAATTAATGTACATATCCAGCACACGCCGGCTGGCTTCGATATATTCGGCAATTTTAGGCGGACCAATAATATACAGCGGTTCATCTCTGTCCACCTGGGACGAAAGCATAAGAAGCCCTGGAATACCGGTAACATGATCGGCATGAGTGTGACTTATAAAAATAACTGATATTTTTTTCCATCTAAGATTCAGCCGCCGCAGTGATACTTGAGTCCCCTCTCCGCAGTCAAAGAGAAAAAGTTCACCTTCCCGCCGCAGTAAAACCGATGTTAAATGCCTGTTGGGCAGCGGCATCATCCCGCCGCAGCCGAGTATAAATGCTTCCAGATTCATTACAGAAAAACTGCCTTATCTATTCTTCTTTTGGATTAATCTTGTATTCTTTAATATCATCGCCGCAGATAATCGCGCAATTTCGTCCGCTGCCTTTTGCAGTATAAAGAGCTTTATCGGCAAGGTCATAAAGAATTTTGGTTTCCTGATAAGCGCCGCACTTGGAAATATAAACTCCGATACTCATTGTTACATAATCGCTTACTTTCGATTTTTCGTGCGGCATTTTTAACGCTCTTATCGCATTTGTCCAATGAGTAATAACCTTGTCAACATGAGAAGGATCTTTTTCAAACCAAAGCGCGGCAAATTCTTCACCGCCGACCCTGGCAGTATAAACACCCATATCATCCTTTAAGGCATTTAACATAACGCCTATTGAGCGCAGACATTCATCACCCTTTGGATGCCCGTAGTGGTCATTATAAAATTTAAAGAAATCGATATCGGCAATTGCAATACAAAGGAAGTCATCAGAAGAACGATAATTGGATAAATACCTTTGGAATGTACCCATGAAGTCACGTCGGTTTCTAAGCTGGGTTAACTCATCAGTAATACTTTGATCTACATATTTGTTGCGTTCTTCCTCAAGCTGATTCGCGCTTAATTCAAGTCCAAGACGGAGCTTGGTGATGTGCCAGGAGAAATATAAACCCAGCGAACCTGCAATAATCACATAAATTACATCGTAAATCCAAATGGCATATTCTCTTTTTGCAATGATGGTAGATACAATAAAAGCGGTAACCGCTCCTAACGTAAGAAAAAGATTAAAACGCGGCGAATTAATAAATAATAAAAGAGCGCAAACAAAAAAACAAAGCACAAGAGAAGCAGGTTTATCCTTGTTTGCCCATACGCCAAAATATGTTCCAAAAAGCATCAAATTAGCATAGAAAAGAGTAATTAAAATATATATAATCCGGCTGGTAACATTTATCTGCTGCATTACAAAATTCGCATAGGCAGAAATTAACAGAGCAATAACACCTACTCCAATATAGATACCAGCTTTAATAAAATTATAATCTTCTGTAAATATTGGTACGAGTGCACATAGAATAGAAAATACTGCAACTATTGCATTTCCCTGACGCAAACTCGGCAGGTTATTAACAAATGCATTGGTTATACATTTCTGATACTGTTCCCTTCCGAACGTATAAAAACGCCATGAGTACAAAAACTTACGCATAAATCTCCCTTTCATTACTAATATATCATTTAAATGGGGAAAATAAAAGGGGGAAAAACCGTTTTTTATACAAATAAACTATAAAAAAAACCCAATAAAAATGGGGTGTTTTAATACCTCATTTTGCTCCGCTCTGCGAAACCGGTCAAATTATGGAATTCTATAACAGAGCCATCGTCCAGTTGTACCCTGCCGGAAAAAACTCCAAAAACCTGACGGCGGGTAGAATTGAACAAAAACAGGCTCCGGCGGTCGATCCGCTCCTGGTGGGGTATAAATGTCATTTCCAGGCGATTATCGTTACTGGTAAAACGCCAGGGAGAAAGCCAGTTGGAAAGGGGTATATGAAAGGTTACCTGATCAAGTTTATGCAGTTTTCCATCGATGAAAAAACCATTTTCAGTCCCTTGTGAGAAATCAGCCCAGCTATAGCCTACGCACAGGCTTAACTGACTGCCGCAGCTCTGCCCGCAGGCAGCAGCCCAATAGCGGATATCGGCCTTTGGACGGGCAGATCGATTCCAGTCAAAAATACCCCAGGCGTTTCCTTTGGTAAAGATAATTTCTGAACCGCCAAATTGAATTACCCCTTCAACAATGAACCATGGGGAACAGCGGGCATATCTGAATGCGTTTTTATCATTTCTCCAGGGTTGATGGGTAACAAGCGATTCAGAGTCCTTAAATTCACTTAAAACCAGAGCGCCCCTTAAGCTGCGGTTGTGTCCAAAACTAGGTATATCCGCCTTGATAATCCTGGCTCCTCCCTCCATACATATAAAATCCAGGTGCGTTTTCTTTTTACGCCAGCGGACATTCCCCGTCATACTGCTGGACGGCATTTCGTAAGAGCCAAGAGGAATTGAGGTTTTAAAGGTGTGGGTTGAACGTTTTTTGTCTCTCAGGGAAACAACAGAAATACCCATATATCCAAGTAAACCGTCATCCCGGATTTCGAAGACTACCATATGGGTTGGAGAGTGAATAATATACCTGTCTGATTCAGTTACCCTGTGCCTGGCTGCATAAATATGCGAGGAATCGTATAAATACTTAGCTCCTCTTGACCAGCCAAAATTAAACGGATGACCTTGATCATCCAGTATAGGCAGAGGATCGCAAATTTCAATTTGAGGCATAGTTCAACCTTGCAGATTGTACCTGTGGACACGAATAGGCATGCATGATAATAAGATAACATGGATTATACCGGAATGAAAGCATTAGTAATGGGGCTTGGTCTGCATGGGGGCGGTCTGGAATCCGCGCGTTTTTTACTTAAGCGCGGAGCGGAAGTAACAGTTACCGACCTTAGAGACGAAGAAACCCTTAAACCTTCGATAGAGGAGCTGGACAAAATTTGCCAGGAACTTGGAAGACAACCTGTCCGTTATGTTCTTGGAAAACACGAAATTGATGATTTTAAAAATGCCGGTATTGTGATAAAAAATCCCGGTGTAAGACCGGATTCACCGTTTCTGCAGGTTTCCCAATGTATAGAAACAGACATTTCTTTGTTCCTGAAAGAATCACCGGCAAGAATTTTTGCCGTTACCGGTTCCAAAGGAAAATCCGGCACAGTATCCGCCTTGCATTGGATTCTTTCGCGCGGCAGAGACGCTGGTAAATCATTTCTTGGCGGAAATATAACAGTAAGCCCGTTAACTTTTTTAGATGAACTAACAGATAAAGACGATGTAGTGCTTGAACTTTCCAGTTTTCAGTTGGGAGATTTAAGAGGACGTATCGCTCCGGACGGAAACGTTTTGTTAAAACCGGCAGCGGCTATTCTTACGACAATTTTACCAGATCATCTTGATCGTTATCCATCAATGGATGTATACATCGATGATAAAAGAAACATTTACCGCGGTCAGGATTCGGATTGCTTAACAGTTGCAGGCGATGATGCTTGGGGAAAAAGTTTTCGCGCAGAAACCAAAGCGCGCACTTTAACATGGTCCTGCAAACAAAGCGAGCAGTCTCCATTTAGCGAAGGTTTAAGCGGCGGCTGGATTACCCCCGAGGGCTGCGGACTTGCACGTCTTTATAACTGGTCCGGAGTTTCCGGAGAAATTGTTGAACTGGTACCGCAGCAGGTACTTGTACAGGGAAGTCATCAAAAACTGAATATGCTCTCGGCGGCGCTTGCGGCCTTCGGCCTTGGAGTAAAGGCGCATACGATTCACAGCGCGCTTGCATCATATCCCGGGATTGAACACAGAATCGAGTTTTTCCACACTGCCAACGGTGTGCGCTTTTTTAACGACAGCGCCGCCACAATACCGCAAGCCGCCGTTGCCTGCGTGGAGGCATTGTCCGCAGAAGCGCCTCTCGTTCTTGTTACCGGCGGCACCGATAAAAACCTGGATTTTTCAGCGCTTGCACAGGCAGCAAAAAAAGCAAAAGCTATTATCCTGCTTGCCGGCACCGGCAGCGAAAAACTAACACAGCAGTTGGATAAAACAGGCATTTCTTACAGCGGTCCTTATGATAATCTTGATGAAGCTGTAACCTGCGCAATAAATAAAGCTGCAAATATAAAATCCGCCGGAGAAACCTGCAC
>WQXC01000002.1 GCA_009785045.1 Treponema sp.
GTTGCTTTTTCTATGAATATATTTCCACCTGTTGTAGATATATCAGTAATGCAAATAGGAGTTCTTTCAAAATCATAAACAATAATATTTATTGCTTTAAAATTATTTCCATCCAAAAGAGCATTGATCGCTGTTCCAATATATCTTCCTCTACGAAAAGGATAAAAATCCAGAAAATTATCAATAGTTAAATCAACGCCTGCAGTAGTAAACTCCAGATTTTCAAAAAATAAATTTCCATTAATTGTCTTTGAGTCAAAACCATCAAAACTGCCAAATAAATTCCATGAACGAATTCCTCCGCCTAAATCACCGCTAATAACCGGTTTATTAGCAGTGGGATTAATCCTTTGTTCTTTACTTGTTTCCCACCCTTCAAAGCCGCCTATGTAACTTGTATTGGGAGATATTAAAAAATACTCTTCTGGATTACCAATAGCGCTTGGCTTGTAAGTACCAGCAGCTATCCATATTACTACATCTGTTGTATCAGGGAAGAAACTAGCAGCTTCGCATGCCGCCTGTAAACTTATAAATGCGTCTGTCCAATTTGTTCCGTCGTTCATTCCGGCTGCGTTAATATTTACAAAAATGGGAGAACTTAATTCGCGTACAATAACTTCGTAGGTACGTGTGTTCATGCCATTTGCAGAAACTACCGTATAAGTTACAGACAATGTAAACATCAACCCGGATTCGCCGCTTGTCTGCACTACATCGTTTACTTTTACTGTTCCTGCTGCTGTAAAATCCGGGATCATTATCCGCGATTTAACGCCGGAACCAATAGGAGCGGCTATTGTGATTCTTCCTGTCGCCTGATCTATTCTTGCTTCCAGGTCTTCTGTAAGTTCCGGATTTTTATCCATGTAAAAACCAAAAGAGGTTATATTTGCTGCAGATGATACATCCTGTACAAAACGAACCTGAACCCAGTAATCACGTGTAAGCACAGGGTTTTCCGGGTTTGTTACCGTATACTTTATCTGACGGGAATAATTCTGCGCCGAAGCGCCGGAAACCTGTATACTTCCAGATACTGTTACAATTCCTCCTGCGCTGAACTCAGGTACTAGTGTTTGCGGCGCAGAAATGCTGGAATAGAACACGTCGATCATAATAATATCACCGCCAATCTGCCCTTCGCTATCCTGTACAAGGTCTTCGTTAAGACGCTGGTTAAATCTGAAAGATGTAAATCGCGGCGCATCTGCTGTAATACTGATAAACTCTACATTAACAGAATAAGTCCGCACAAAAAGTCCGTTACGCGATGTGACACGATATTCAAGCGGCAAGGAGAAATCATTTGATGTCACATCGCTTGTCTGCAAAGAACCGTTAACAGTAACGGTTCCGGGAGTTACAAAGCGGGCGGTAAGAGTATCAGGTTTTACTCCCGAATAATAAACTTGTACATTAATTGTACCAACATTGTCATTATTAATAATGGAACCTACAGCGGTTGCAGAAATACCTGAGTTTTTATCTTTTGTAAAACGGAAGTCTGTAATACTTCTTATTGTATCTTTGTCTTCTTGAAAATTAATAATAAGGCTATAATTTTTTGATTCTTCACCGCGATGAACAGTTATTGTCTTTGACTGCGGTGATACAGAAGGGGCGTTAAAATCTATTTCATCAACACCGGAAATAATCTGTAAGCCATCAACTTCTACGCTGTCTCCAATAATTTCAAAAGAAGGGATCAGCGGAAAACTTGTATAGCCCATTTCTGCAGGGTATCTTGCATTGGCATAAATTGTTGCAGCCGCTTCGTTAACAAAGCATAACGCATCGCTCATTAAATCAGGGTTATCGTACTTTGTAAAACGAATACCTGATAGTTTTGGTTCGCCTGAATCGACTATTACTCTTACCGAATATAACCTAGTATTTCCAGCCGCTGCAAGAACAAGGAAATTTACAGGACCGGAAAAATCTATAGGCTTATTAATTGCAGGAACATTAAATTCTTTCCTGTTTTCCTCTACAAGATTTAATAGATACTCAGACATATCATCTGCCTGGTATAATGCCATTGCTTCTCTTGCTATATTTACCGAAGGAAACGCTTCCTGAATATAATTTAGAGTTATTGGAAAAACCGTAGCGTAAGGAGAAATTCTTATTACCGGCAGTAATGAATTCACATTTGTTTCTTTATCAACATATAAGGTGATTGTATTATCGGTGTTGTTTATGATCTCCTTATCCATTTGCCCTGGAACTTCAAACGATAAAATAAAATCTCCATCTGGAGGAATAAGGCTATGGAAAAAGTTGTTACAGCCAATAACCATTATTGTTAATAAAAATGTTATTAAGACGCATTTCTTCATACTTTCCCCCTAACGGTTTAAAATAAAATGCTGCTCATTATTGTCTGAGCGTTTTATCAACTTTCCGAATTTAAACGAAATGCCAGCTTCTAAAAGCGGTAATGGAATAAGCCCGTCTTCTTCGAAAATTAAATCTGCGCCGCCACCCAAATAAAATTTAATTATATCACTCGGTGAATAAATCGCATAAAACCTTACTGTAGAGAATGGACTTTTTTCCTGTGATTCCTGCAAGTCATCAAGAACTATCGCAAGAACGCTTTTATAATGCTGTGTCTTTGAAAAAGCCGCTCCCAACCCCAAATCTGCCTGTAAGCCAAGACCATATCTAATATGATAGGCGTAACCAAACTTAAAAGTCAGCGGAATTAAATCAATTTGCAATACAAGAGGATTTGTACCTGTTATACGGCTAAAACCAGACTCGAGCGCAAAACGAAAATTATTATACTCATAACCTAAAGCGCCTCTAAACCCTACTTTTGTCTCTGCCAGTTCTTTTAATACATCGGGAACAAAGTAGTTATGAGCAGACCCTTCAAGAAAGATACCTTCATACCATGTGGGGGCAGAATAAACAAAAGTAGTAAAAAATGAAAATAAGAGAAAAAATATTAAATAACGCCCTTTGTTCATAATTATCCGCTAAGAGAATCATAACGCGATATGCCAAAAAATGCAAGAATTTATAATTTAAATGCTGAGAATTGTAAACATAAAAAACCTTCAACTTTTTTTAAGAATTTTTCATTCTCGGTCAAGCAACAGACCATCTGTGCGCCATATATATACATGAAAAACTTATATTTTCTTGCCGCAGTTTTTCTGTGCGGCGCCATTGTGTTTGCTGAAAGTCCCGCGCCGGACAAACAGGCGTTATTATTTAACTGGAGTCTTTTGTGGAGCGGTTCATGGGAAGAAAAAACTTTTACTTTTTCTGATGAACCGGCACTATCAGGTACTCTTAATAACCGCGGGGAAGTTAAGCTCCATTTTCTTCCGGCAGGTCTTGTATTGCGCGGTCAAGTTCTGGACAGACGGCCTATCAATGTTTCCCGGGAATCAATTAACGGGGTTATACCCATGAGCGACCCGGATAAATGGGTAACCAATTACACCGGCGGTCTGTATCATAAACCAACAGGCTCGCGGCTGCTGTACGGTGTGCTTGATGAATGGGGTTTGTCTGCAAGAATCCGCAACCCGTGGATTCGTTCTCCGCCTTATGCAGAAAATCATAAACCTATCATTGCAGACGCCAGAACTACAGTATCCAGCACAAGGGAAGACGAAATTTATCTGTATCTGTCCAGTCCGTTATTACAACTTTCACAAAGTACAAAACTAAGGGGGTTTATCAGCGCACAGACAGAAGTTGATGAATTTACGCCTGCCCTGAGCGGCGGAATCGATCTTTCTTTTGCGCATAACACAGGATTGCTGCTGGAAACCTTTTACACGGGAAAAACTCTGCCGCCAACAAAGACAAGCGGTTGGTTTTCTGACTCGCCGCCGCTTCCCCAGCGTGAGTTCAGACTTTATGCCGCCGGGTTTCTTTTTTCTAATCCTGATTTCGCAATAAGTTCGGATTTTGCAATGTCGGAAACTTTTGCCGTTGGCAGTGATATTTATGCAAATGCAGGCCTGTCTTTTTCACCTTTATTACCCTTTGGTTACAGAGCACGTCCTTTATTAATTTCGCTTGCGGCAGACGGAGCTGGAGGGCAGTTTGTCTACAGAGACGGCTTAAACCACGGAGAGGGATTCAGAGGCGCTGCAAAAATTGAATGGAAAGACAGATACAGCTCGCTTTTAAGAATTAACACAGTTTTACGCAGCCCGGGTTTTGGCGAAGATTTTAACCGCAGCTCTACAGGTTTTTACTGGCGTTTCCCGTCCTCGGCAGCAATACGGAACAACAGCACTATCCGCTTAACGAGAATATCATTATCAGCGGACAGAAATGCGGTAAATCCAGATAAGGTTTCAGATGGATTTTCCGGCAATATTGGGATTTCCCTGAATTTACGGCAAATAGGGATAAAAACTCCGCTGGGTATCAATTTTTCAGGCTCAATTAAGGGAATGACAACCGCAGAAAACAGCCAGTCATTTTTCCCTATACCAGATGATAGATGGACAAGGGACAGTACTGCCATAAACTGCGATTTAATCTGGTCACCGTTGAATTTCCAATTAAGAGGAAGAGCCGGAATAACTTTTATTGAAGGAAAAGAAGAAAAATGGGACATTTCGGCAAGCTGTGCTGTACGCTTTAAGTACGGAAGATTAAGCTTAAAGATGGCTTCACCTGATTTTCCGGAAAAATGGAACTGGACCATCTCATGGCGGCTGGAAAAGAAGGAAAAACCTTAAAAAGCATGAAAAAAGTGAATTATTTGACTACTTTGTACGATATATATATTGTATCTTTATAATATATAGTATAATATGGAAAATATTGAGGAGGTCTTATGCCTGCCGGTGTTACGATTATGATCGTCGACGACTCACGTATTATGAGGAACACAGTAAAAGGTGTTTTCTCTGGGGTAGAATCCGTTTGCAACTTTATCGAGGCAAAAGACGGTGAAGAAGCACTTGCGTTACTGGAAACTCAAACCGTCGATCTGATACTGCTTGACTGGAATATGCCAAGATTATCAGGGATTGATTTCTTAAAGCAAGTTCGAGCGATGGATCAGTATAAAGATTTACCCATTATCATGGTAACCAGTGAAGCTGCGAAATTTAACGTTATTGAAGCGTTAAAACACGGAGCCACTGATTATATCACAAAGCCAATTAAACTGGATTTATTTAAACAGAAATTGGCAAAACTACGCTTATTCAGGATGTAAAGATGACAGTAGAATTACAAAATTATGTAGAACCGTTTGTAGAAGTAACGGTAAACACTTTTAAAGAATTCGTTGGCATTGACGTAAGCCCAAGGCATCCGCATTTTCTGGATCCGGATAAAGGTTTTGAATGGGATATTACAGCGGTTATCGGTCTTTCCGGTGTGGTAAAAGGCGCTGTTATAATTTCCATGAAGGCAGATCTTGCCATAAAACTTACAGATCTGCTTACCGGAGCGGAACATGATGAAATTGATGCTGATGTAATCGATGCTATTGGCGAAATAAACAATATTATCGCCGGCAACATTAAACCAAAAGTGCCAAACGGGGATAGGATTGTTATTTCTATTCCAACAATTATCAAAGGAAGAGAGCATTCAATAGCATGGCCAAGCAAACAGACGCGCATTCTTTGCATTCCGCATAAAGCTTTTGATAACGATATTTTTCATCTTATGGTGGCAATCGAACTTGACCCTGAAAATTAAACAGGAGAGAACATAATGAAACATGTTTTTGTGTTCGATCCAAAAGCATTTTACAGCCAGCAATGGAAAATGGATAATATCCTGGACAACATTGGGCAGTTTTTCAGAACTCAGGAAGCGCCCGACTTCTCTATTCAATTTTCACGCTACAGAAGAAACGCCATAGGGATAATCCAGGAAGAAGCGGAAAAAGCAAAAGCCGGCGATATCATCAGAATTTATGCAATAGGTGGAGAGGAAATTCTTTTTGATTGCCTCAATGGCGTTGCTCATTTTCCAAACATGCAGCTTGCAGCCGTCCCGCACGGTGAAACACATGATTTTTTAAGAGTATTCAGCGAAAAAGATGTTGAAGGTTTCAGGGATATTCCTTCTCTGGTTCAGGCGGAAGCGCTTCCAACAGATGCAATCAGATGGGGAATTAACTATGCGTTAAATTCCTGCTACATAGGAATGAATTCCGCAATATCAAAAAATCTTAAAGACATGAGATCCAGCTTAAACAAGGGAAGCTTTATAGTATTTTCAAAACTATCATCTTTTATGAATTTATTATTTACTGCATTCGACAGGAAAGTCGCTGCACGTCAATACAAAATTTCCATTGATGATCAGGATTACAGCGGACATTACTGCCTTATTCATATCGCGAATGGTCCGTTTCATGCAGGAAAGAAAACCGGCGTTGCAGACGCAACTCCCGATGACGGATTGTTTGATATCGCATTGATAAAATCGTCACATCCTATGGGAATGCTGTCTTCCATGAGAAGATACTCCAGAGGAAAACGTCCAAGAAACTGCATTTTTGTGCAGGGTAAAAAAATAACGGTTCAAGCAGACAGCCAAATGTGGATTCAGCTTGATAATGAATATATTCAGGATACCAATATCACATTGAACATGGTCCATCATGCGGTGCAAATGGTAGCGGTAAACGATCTATCATACCCAATGGCCTCGATAGCGGCTCTTTAAGGAATAGTTCATGGCAATAAAGAGAACAGAAAGTACAAGATTAAGAAGTATCGCAAACTTTTCCGCTATTGCGATAGTTATTTTCTTAAGCGCCGCATTTGTTTTTGAAACATTAATGGCAGAAATAAAAGTTAATTACAGCGTCGCAGGTCTTGTAATGATCATAACCCTGTTAATTATTACTGCAATTATAAGAAATTCAATCAATCATTTTAAAATGGCTTTTAATGTTCCGTTTGTGCTGCTGCTTTTCTATACTGCGCTTATGATGCTTTGCGGATGGTACAATTCGCATTATATGCTCATCAGTATTTTTCTTATCGCAATTAGCTGTATATATTCAAACTTTAACAGAACACTGACCTTTATTATCGTACAAAATATAATTATCGCATTCCTGTTTATCAGAGGTACTCCGATAGGCGGAGAAGTGCCAATGCTCACTGTATTGATTAACTGGGTAATCTGTATTTTCAGCGGAATAATCATGCTGCTGCTTACAAGAGCTGCTACAGTTATTTTAAACAAAGCGCTGGAACACCAAAATTCATTTATGGATCTTCTTGCATCTACAGAAAACTTTGTCGCCATGATAGACGAACGGAATGAGGTTGTTTATGCAAGTAAAACCCTTTCTGAACTTGGTAATACAACAGAACCGACTCTGGTTCAGGGTCGTCCGTTAATCGACCTTTTCCCCGGAAGAAGCCTTAAGATTCATGCCGGAAAGTTATTAAAAGAAAAAGATGATTACGCAGAAGACTGGGAATTTTCACTGAACGGACAAAAGCGATTCTTTAAAGCTGCTTCGCACAGTCTGCCGGGAGGCGGCGGCACGCTAATCTCCCTGTATGACATGACGCACCTTGCTGAACGCGACGAAATTGCAGTTATGAAAGACAGCATGAGGATAGGTCTTTTCTTCATGGACAAAAATTTTATTATCCAGGATCATTATTCGCGGTATCTGGAAGAAATGCTGTCCGACACAAAACTTTTTGGAAAAGTATTTACAGATGTTATATCTGATTCTGTCAACTTAAGCGAACTGGAAGCCATTAAGGATTACTTTAAGATGATCCTTGAACGTACATATGATCAGGACATGCTGGAAGAAATAAACCCATTGAATGAACTTCATTATGTAAACAGAGCAACTGGCGAAAAAAAAGTTTTTCAATTTGCGTTTGCTACAGTAGAAAGAGGGCGCGGAGAGGTTTTTATTCTGGTAACGGTCTACGATATAACCACAAGAGTAGAACTGCAGCAAAGGCTGGCGGAAGAAGAAGCAAGGCGCCAGGAAGAAATGCAGGCTGTCTTTGAACTTATTCAGGTTGAACCGGATGTATTCAGCGACTTTATGTCAGACATGGAGCACGAGTTTGAAAGTATCGATAAAATCCTTAAAAACGAATCATTGTCTGCGCATGACGCTCTGGTAAAAGTATACCAGTCTGTCCACGCAATAAAATCCAATGCAGTAATATTGGGACTGAATGTATTTGGAAATAAAGTACATAACCTGGAATCAAAAATTAAAAAACTGCGTGAAATGCAGGGCGAAGTACCTTTCGGTGAAATGCTGAACCTGACAATGGAAATAGAAAAGATATCACAGGAAAAAGAAGGGTTCAGAAGCATAATTGATAAACTTCAGTCATATGCCGGAGGCGCAAAGAAAGTCGAAACCACAGGCAGCGACAGACAAAAGGTAATGATTGACTCACTTACCAAAACAACTACAAGAGTCGCAGCAGACTTAGAAAAGAAAATCAAGTTTATAGCAGAAGAGATAGATACCGAAGCCATCGAAAGAGGCCCAAGACGGGAAATGAAAGAAATACTTATGCAGCTTATCCGTAACTCTGCTGTACACGGGGTTGAAACACCAAAAGAACGAAAAGCAAAAGGCAAAAAAGAAACCGGCATTATTAAGCTTTCAATCAAGTTATCAGAAGATCGCAAAAACATCATAATGAAACTGACAGATGACGGAAAAGGCCTTGATTATAAAAAAATCGCAGAAAGGGCTTTAAGCCGGAAATTAATAAAAAAAGAAGATGCGGAAAACAAAGATATTTTAATGAAAGCAATATTCTCACCCGGATTTAGTACTGCGGAAACCGAAGGTATTCACGGCGGCAGGGGAATTGGCTTAAATCTTGTCCGCGATCGCTTAAAAGAAATCAGAGGTACAGTTAAACTTAGATCCGAAGACAACAAGGGAACACTGTTCTTTATGTCTATTCCGTTAAAAGACAGAAGAAAAAGGCAAAGTTAGGTAGAAAGTCCCGCGCCAATTGCTGTTGTATACTCAGCATTTTCAGGGTAGATAAATTCAATTCCATACATCGCAGAAATAACAGAAAACACTTTCTGCCCTATCGGATTTTTACTTCCATTACCAGTAACAATAACACGGCAGACTTCGTTAGTTCCGGAATTTTTTGCCTTTGCAGCAAAAACTGAAAGAACTCCAATTACCTGATACACCATATTAATAATGCCTAAAGCAATATCCGCAGGAGTTGCGGTATCCAGCATTTTTCCAAAATTGGAAGCGGTACTCTCCCCGTTTAAAAAACTTAAACTTGTATCGGTAATGTCACCTAATAGAAGATCTACCTGGTTTATTTTCCCGTTTTTTGCAAGTTCCATTATGTCACGGAATTCAGCAACCGGAAGAAGTTTTTTTGCAAGTCCCAGAATTGTTCCGCCTCCGACGCCAGTTCCGCCAAAATGAAAAATGCCTCTGTCGCCGGCTTCGATTATAACTGTTCCTGTCCCAATGTTGGTAATAATAATATTTTTCATGCCGGAAAGGTACATTCCGCCAATACCTATCGCTTCTATTTCGTTAACTCTGCCTGTGGGAATACCAAAAATATCATCATTTATTTTTGACGCTCCTGCGCCGGTTATTGCAATTTTTTCGACTGCGCTTATTTTTATGCCATTTTCCAGAACTATCTTTCCAAACGCGCCGGTAGCGGCTGTAATGGCATCCTGGGCTCTTGCTTTTATCTTTCTTGTAACTTTACCGTTTTCTATGGAAATTGCTTTTGTTGTAGTGCTGCCAATATCAATTCCGATTATCAATTTATTCTCCTGCGTATGTAACACTATTCCTTAAAGCGATCTGCAATTTTATTAAATATTTTTATCAGCGTCGGATCAAAATGCGTTCCGCTGCCTTCCAAAATTATCTGCACCGCTTCTTTATGGCTATAGGCTTTTTTATACGGGCGTACGGAAATAAGAGCATCGTAAACATCGGCAATCGCCATAATACGACCCAATAAAGGTATGTCGTTTCCTTTTAATTTATTGGGATAACCAGTACCGTCCCACCATTCATGATGGGTTGTTGCGAATATTTTTGCGTATCTTAAGAACTCGCTTTCGTCTGCCAATATTTCAACTTTTTCCATTATTTGCTTTCCGACATGTGTGTGAATCTTCATATCTTCATATTCATCGTTGCTGAGTTTTCCAGGCTTTCTTAAAATATTATCGCTTATAAATATTTTTCCTACGTCATGAAGCTGACAGGACTGAACCAATAAATCTATATTCCAACCCTTTGTTTCTTCTTTGTATAAACCGCTTTGAATAACTTCGTTAAGCAGAATTCTAAGTCCCCGCTGCGTTCGTTCGATATGCTTACCGGTAATATCATCGCGGTATTCAACAAGTTCCGCCATTGTTTTTAACAGAGCATTTTGAAGCTGTAAAATGTTTTGTGTTTTTTCATCTATCATCTTTTGCAGATTATCATTAAAGTACTTAAGTTCTGCAGCCTGATGTTCAAGGGTTTTTTTCTGCTCTTCTACCAAAAGATGAACCTCGATACGTTTTAAAAGCAGAGCCGGCTGAATGGGTTTGGTAATGTAGTCCATTGCTCCCAACGAAAGAGCGGCAAGTTCAGCGTCGGATTCGGCGCGCGCGGTAAGGAAAATTACAGGAATATCTTTGGTTTCGGCTTTGGATTTAAGGAGTTTGATGGTTTGATAACCGTCCATTTCCGGCATATCAACATCCAATAGTATTAAATCCGGGATATTACTGCTTAAAAGGTTAAAAAGCTTCTCAGCCGACGGAGCAGTAGCAACAACATATTTATCTGATAATATATTCTTGCCTATACGGAGGTTCGCGGGATTGTCATCCACCATTATAATCAAAGCTTTTTGTTTTGGCATGATACATTATACTATAAATCGTAACATATGTCCATAAACCTGTAAAAAAGCGTCAGGAATTACTATTTATTGCCTTTTTTACAGTTTTTATAGCATTGTCAAATTCAGTTATAAGAACATCATCGGAAATTTTGTCGATTATTTCTTTAGTTGCTTCATCCAATGACTGTATATTTATAATTTTTAATATTCTGTCGATGTTTTCTGCATTTTTAGTAATTAATGCTTTTTCCAATTTTTTAAGCAGTGTTATAAACTTTTCATCGCTGCCTGACACTTTATTACTGTCATTCCCTGATATCTTATTTGCATCAAGATAAATAATTATACTTTCCATTAGGTCGGATAGGTGATCAAAAAACTTATGGGCATTTCCGCTAATAAAAGATAAATCTCCATTCTTGCCGGCTTCTTCCAAAGCAGCGGCTTCTGCAGATAATTCAGACGCGCCTATAGCGCCGGAAGCGCTTTTTAAAGCATGGACATGAATAATAAATGACGGAAGGAAAGAGTCTGTTTCAAGAATCTTCCGCAGCGTTTGTAGCCTTTCCTGCGCATCTTTACAGAAAGTAGATAACACGGAGATATATCCACCTTCTGTACCGCCTGTCATGGATATACCCTTCTGCACATTTACACCTTTAATTACAGGAACCTGAGCGGTTTTTTTATCTTGTTTATCCACAGTAACTCCCTTTTCCCTCTTGTCTTCAGGAATCCATCTGTTAAGAATATCATCCAGCGCAGATACATCAATCGGTTTTGCAAGGAAGTCATTGAAGCTTTTTTCTATGAACATTTCTCTGACTCCAAAAACAGCATTTGCAGTTAAAGCGATTATCGGGATTCTGTCTGAGTAAGATATCCCCTTATCTTTTTCCCAGTCACGGATAATTGCAGTTGCTTCAACGCCGTCCATATCGGGCATCATGTGATCCATAAATATAATATCGTATTTAAAATGTTTAACCAGCTCTGTTGCTTCAGCTCCGCTAAGGCACGTGTCAACTTTTACATGATAAGGAGCCATTAAACCTTCGGCAACTTTTAAATTTGTTTGTATATCATCAACAACAAGTATTCGCGCATCCGGAAATGCATATCGGATAATACCGGAAACAACAGCGCCTTCCGAATAACCCTTACTGTCATCCCTTCCGTTTAGGATATTTGCAAGCGACAATGATTGTATCGGTAAAGACACAAAACGAACATTGGAAATATAAGCTTCTGTTCCCCATTCCACCATTAATGCAAGCGGCGGTTTTCTTCCTCCAGGATACTCGGCATCCGGTTTTTCCATTACTTTCTTTATTTTATCATGAATACCATAACCGGAAAGAATAAGTGACCATTCATTTTCAAAAAGCGCTTTGGTAAAATCATCAATACATGTAACCAATTGATAAGGGACGCCTAAATTTTCCAAAGACCAGGCTACAGAATTTGCATAAATGGATCTGCCTTCGTAAATTAATACATTTTTATCTTTTGCATTTTCTACTACTGCAAATGTTTCATCTGAATCCACACCCTGAGGAATTGTTGCGGTAAAAATACTGCCTTTGCCAATATCACTGTCCATGGTTATGTCACCATCCATGATAAGGCACAGCCGTTTTGTAATTGCTAAACCCAGTCCGGTTCCTTCTATGTTTCTGTTTCTTCTAAGATCTACTTGTACAAATTCACCAAATAATCTTTTTTGATCTTCAAGGCTAATACCCTTGCCGGTGTCTGCTACGGTAAAACAAAGCCATACTTTATTATCTTTTCTGTGCCGCACAGTAATGGTTAGGCTGATAAATCCTCTTTCTGTAAATTTTGCAGCATTGGAAAGCAAGTTAAGCAGAATTTGACGAAGGCGTACTTCATCTCCAATCAGGCTGTTTGGTATTTGTCCGTCAATATTTGTATAAAAACGTATAGGTTTATCTTTAAGCCGGGTGCGAATAATATTTACAGTATCGTTAACAAGAGAGGCAAGCAGGTACCTGACAGGTATAATTTCCATTTTGCCGGCTTCTATTTTAGAAAAATCCAGAATGTCATTAATGATAGAGATAAGATTATTCCCCGCCTGTTTAATGTCCTGTGCATAACTTCTTGCTTCGTCGCAAAGATCGCTTCGCAGAAGAAGCTCCGCCATTCCGGTGATGGCATTCATCGGCGTGCGAATCTCATGGCTCATGCTCGCAAGGAAGCTACTCTTTGTACGATTTGCCATTTCCGCTTCTTCACGCAGTTCTACAAGACGGCTATTTTGAGCTCTGATTTCATCTACAATGTTAAAAACATACTCACCTGTTTTTTCTACATTGTTCTGATAAACGATAAGCATTCTTTCGATATCTTCTTTTGAGATATTAGACTGCTCAATCATGGCGCCAAGGCTTTTCCTGATATTTTCGTAATTAACAAGAGCAGTCTCGTCAGTCTGAGCATCCATGCTTCCTTTTAAATAGGAAATAGTAATGTTTAAAAGTTCGCTGCGGCTTACGATATCAAAGACCAGGGATTTTAGCTTACTGTCCGTATAATGGAAAAGACGTTTTGTTTTAAAAGGGTCTGCCATTCCCTGTTCCAGCAAAGTTCCAAAAAACACAGCCGTTAAAGTCTGGTTGTGGTGTGTAAAAAGCTCTTCGCCGTATGTATTAAATCCAATCATTGGATATTTTTTAAATACATTATTAAACTCATCTACTATATTCTTGTCTACAAGTTCCAGGTAACGCTGAATGCAATTAAAAAGAAGACAACCCTGAATACCAGGTAAAAATTGTGTGGTTCCGGCTATACCTTCTTCTGCATTTGCAATAATGTCTCCCTGCTTAAGCAGAAACACTTTGGTACCGGCTTCTATGTAGCAGTAAAACTGCAGACCTTTACCGTTAATAACAAGGTTAGGACTGCGTAAATAAACGCTGTCTCCCAAAACAAGCCCAAGAGGATTTCTTGCAAAAACTTCCAGTGTTAGCTCGCTTACATCTTTTACTCCGACCTGTCTGGCATAAAATTCCGCCGCAGGTTCACCGTTAATCTCCCAGGCAATTCTCTGCATAATTTCAACACGGGTAATGGTGAACGATGCTGTTGTGGGTAAATAATGAACATAATGGTTAAAGTAAAAAGGTATTTTCATCTTAAGGATTGCAGCAACAAGTCCGTCTCCGGACATTTTATCGCCTGCTCCTACAAGAGTTTTTGTAAAAGTCATTTCGTCTGCGGCAGCTCCGCCGACAAATGCCATGTTAAGATCCTTCTCCATGGAGAATTCTTTCATTATTAATTCGCCAAGACAAAGGCCGTCAAAAAAAATCAATCCAAGGTATTCATCAGGGTTTATATTATGACCGGCTGTTTTGTTTTTTAGTTCCGAAATAGCCAGATGGGCGGCAAGGATAGGATCCCTTTTTACACCCTCCTGAAAGGAAAAATAGACTTCTGCTACTTCGTCGGAAGAAAGGGACATGACTGTAATACCGGTTCTAAGCGCTCCGCTGCTTGACCAACCCCCGTACATTGAAGCGCCGATACACACAGCTCCGGGAAATGCCTGAACAAGAGCTTTCTGGATTTTATATTCTTCAAAGGATGGCGAGAAGAAGTAGACAACAACCTTAATTCTAGGCTGCCCTACTTCGTCAATGATTTTTTGAATGTTCCAATCCTGTGAAGATGTTACCTTTACAGCCATACTTCAGTTTAACACAGAATTAGGGAATTTAAAACATAATATTAAATCTTTTTCTTACTTAATAGCTCAACGGCTTCATGCGCCGTGGCGGCGTTAATCACAGCCTCGCGGACGGTTTCTTCCCTTAAAATTGAACCAACAGCAGCAAGAAACTGCACATGCAAGCCGCAGGCTTTCTTCGGCGAAACAACCAAGACAAAGATTCGCGAGGGCTGACCATCCATTGACTCAAAATCGATGCCTGCCTTCTTTATACCTACCGCTACTGCAGTGCTTTCAATACCGTCTGTTTTTCCATGAGGCAGGGCAATCCCGTGATCCATACCGGTACTCATGGTTTGTTCACGTTCCATAACATCCGCCAAAACAGTGTCACGATCCAAAAGGATGTTTGCGGCTGCAAGCACATCTACCAATTCTTTAATAACCTCTTCCTTGGTTTCGCCTTTTAATTCCATGGAAAAACAATGCGGATCCAGCAGGGCAAGAATATCTTTTGTGGTGCGGGCTTCGGCATCAAGCAGCTCCTTTTTCATTTCCTCCGGAGCTATGGATGTTTTTAATTTTTCTATAGTATGCGAAAGATCAAGAATAACTTCGTAAATTTCGTTTTTCACAAACGGCATGTCTGTTTTGGAAGTTGAAATCGCAATTGATTTTTTATCTTCGGTAATAATAAGAGCAATATCATCCTTGTGGGCTTTAGAAATGCCTTCATCAATATTCATGGTCTGAAGATAAAAACCTTCATTTCGCAGTTCGTTTAATAAATTGTCAATAACGAGATCTGCAATTTCTGCAGATTCAAAATTCCATACTTCTTTTACGGTATCATCGTTCTTTACCGATTTTCTTGTTCCTTGCCGCGAACTTTTCAACGCTAAACCAAGCAAAGGAGAAGAAGCAACAATGGTAAGAAAAATCATAAAAACCGCAGAGGAAAAAAGCTGGTTGTCAAGAACTCCGGCGGCAAGCCCAATACCGCAAGTAATTAAAGCGCCTTCGCCGCGGGGGATCATACCCGTTCCAATTCTAAGAGCGCCTATACGGTTGAAACCCAAAAGCAGCGCAGGACCTCCAGCGCCGATTATTTTTGCCAAAATTACTGCCAATGTGTATATTGCGCCAAAGATCAAAACAGACGGCGAAATAATTTCTTTAACATTGACCATCATACCCATTACTGCAAAAAACATTGGCACAAAAAACACATACAGCGGACGGATACGTTCCTGAATTACTGCAGCAATATCGGTTTTTGAAAGTGAGAGCCCGGCAATATACGCGCCCATGATTAATGCTAATCCCTGTCTTTCAAGAAGACCGGCAAGTATTAATGCAAACCCAAGAGCAAGTACGGAAAAATCCAGACTGTTCTTAAAAAATTTTAAGAAACTGGCAAACACTTTTGATATGATAACAAAAACAACTGTAACTCCCAGCCAGATTCCAAAAACTTTGCCAGCCATCAGTGCAATTGCAAGCGCCGAAAGTCCGTCTCCAGTATTTCCGCTCATTACAGAAACAATTCCCATTACTACAGCCAGCAAAATAATCCAAACAACATCATCAAATACTGCAGCAGTTAAAATGGTTACGCCTTCCGGAGATTCAATTTTTTTACGCTCAGAAAGAGTACGGGCGCTTATACCTACAGAAGTTGTTGCGGCAATTATGCCTAAAAACAAGCAGTGCGGATCCCAAAAGGAAGCGTTAAAAACAAAAACACCGCATAATGTTCCCGCCGCAAAAGAAAGAAGCGCGCCGCTTACGCCGATAATGCCGCCGGCTACTGAATAACGGAGAAATAAACTTAAATTGGTTTCAAGGCCGGAAACAAAGAGCAGGACGATCGAGGCAACTGTGGCAAAACCGTATAATTCAACACTTACTGCAACGCCGCTTGCCTCTGCAAGCGGAAAAATTCCCTGCGGAAAACCTGGCAGTACAATGCCGCCAAGCGCATAAGGACCAATAATTACACCTGCCATTAATTCACCCAGCACAGAAGGTATTCCTATCTTCTTTGCCAATTGACCAAACAGGCGTACTGAAAATAAAATAACGCCAATCTGGAGAACCAGTACGGCAACAAGTTCTGTTATTTGCATAAATTTACTCTAAGCGTAATTCTAAGTCTTCTTATAGAGCATGTCTAGTGGTAATTTATGATAATCAGCCGGTTTGTGAGTAGCGTTCAAGGAAACGTTTCATGCGTTCACTGGAAGGATTGTCAAGCAGCTCCGGAGGCCCGTATTCAACAATAACACCTTCGTCCATAAACAGTATTGTATCGGCAACTTCACGCGCAAACTGCATTTCGTGCGTTACGATGATCATTGTAGTATTTTTTACAGCCAGACTGCGGATAACCTTTAATACTTCGCCGGTTAATTCCGGATCAAGCGCGGAAGTCGGCTCGTCAAAACACAGAATATCCGGCTTTAATGCCAGCGCTCTGGCAATGGCAACACGCTGCTGCTGTCCGCCGGACAACTGATGCGGATAAAAATCGCGTTTTGCAGATAGACCAATTTGATCAAGAAGCAGCATACCTTCGCGGTGTATTTCTTCGATAATGCTTTTCTTGTTTTTTTTGTAATCTTCAAGTTTTTTAGCAGCCAGTTCGCGGGCAAGCACAACATTCTGAAAAGCCGTGTATTGCGGAAACAGGTTAAATGCCTGAAATACAAGTCCAAAGTGCAGCCGTTTTTGACGCATAATTGCTTTATCGTACCGGATATGATCTTCAGAATCGTATAATGTTTCTCCGCGTACAATAATGCGTCCAGTATCAAGTTTTTCCAGAAAATTTAAACAGCGTAAAAGCGTGGTTTTCCCGCTGCCGCTTGAACCGATTATGGCAAGAACTTCGCCTTCATTCAAAGAAAAATTTATGTTATTTAAAACCTCTGCGGATCCAAAGCGCTTTGAAATATTATGTGCTTCCAGAATAATCATCGTTTACGCCCTAAAGAAATTTAATCTTTTTTCTATATGTCCAAACAGTAAAGTAAGGATCCCGACAAACATTAAATAAAATGCTCCTGTATAAAACAATGGCCAAATAATTGCCCTTGTGGCAGCAAAAGTTTCTGCAACTCTGATTATTTCCACGACCATGATTACCCGCGCCAGTGCAGTATCCTTTACCAGAGTGATAACTTCGTTTGACATGGGAGCGGTGATTCTTTTGATAACCTGAAGCAGAACAACACGGAAGAAAACCTGGGTTTTTGTCATCCCAAGAACTTTCCCCGCTTCATACTGGCTTTGAGAAATGCTTTCTATGCCTCCGCGGTATATTTCGCTGAAATAACATGCGTAGTTAATGGAAAAAGCGATAATAGCAGCGTTGATTCTTGATGATATCGGCGCGCCGAATATAAAACCCGGCACATAAAAGACAATAAAAATCTGGAGCATCAAAGGTACGCCCCTGATGCACCAAACAAAAATTTTAACAAGGATTCTAAGCGGCGCTATCTTCGACATGGACCCGAAGGAAATAATCAAGCCCAGCGGAAGAGCAAACAAAAGGGTCAGCGAAAAAATAAGGCATGTGGTTTGAAAACCCTGTAATAGCCTTAACGTGACCGCCCAGAAATCCATGCTTAGGAATTATCCCCTAAAATTAATATCCAGAACGAGTGAATCTTCAAGCCCGTATTTTCTGGCAAGTTCCATCATTGTTCCGTCGTCATACAGTTCTTTTAAGGCATTGTTTACTCTCTGTGTAAGGTCGCTTCCCTTTTTAAAACCAACAGCAAATACTTCGTGTTTCAATGTGATATCTGCAATTGTTAAATCGGAATAGTCTCCCGAACCGGCAAGTCTTTGCGCCAGAAGAACGTCAATTATCGCAAAATCAACAGCTCCGGATTTTACTTCCAGGAATGTATTAATCTGCGCCGGCGAACCTATGATATTACCATTAGCGCCGATAAGTTCTTTTGCATATGATTCACCTGCAGATCCGCTTTCGACTGCTGCGGTTCTTCCTGCCAAACTGTCGATACTTCTGAACTCGCCAGCTCTTACAGTCCTGACAACTACGCACTGCTGATTGCGAAGATAGCTGTAGCTAAAATCTACCATGTTGCTTCTTGGGATTCCGTTTTCGGATGCATTGGCTGTAAATCCGTTCCAAATGGCATTGATTGTTCCGGCTTCAAGTTCCTGATATTTGTTTGCCCATTCAATTTCCTGGAACTCTACTGCCATACCCAGCTTCTGGCCGACAAGAATGGCAAGGTCTGTGTCGAAACCGGTCCAGTTGCCCCTTGCATCTCTAAAGTTCATTGGCTCATATTCGGTAACTCCGCAAACGAGCTTTCCGGCTGTCTTGTTGCCGCATGATGTAAAAAACACCATACTTGTCAGCAATAATACTGCCAATACCAGATAAATAATTCTTTTCATAATACTTTCTCTCCTTATTAGTATTAATAAAATATGTTAATAACCTATTGTATCACAGGCAAAATAAATATACGAGGCATTAACCTCATTTAATATAAAAACTTTCCTGTGGTCCCAGGTAAGATTCTAAAGGTTCCTTGCCTTCCCTGTATATAAGAATTCTTTCAAGAACCAGCCCTGCTTCAAGCGCGCCAATGGAAATTTCCTGAATTCCGTTTCCAAACGTAAAAGAAACCCTATTAATACGAATATTATCCAGTACACCCTTGCACCAGTCTTCATCTGATGGATTTCCTGCTTTAAAGTCCCCGGGTATCGCTGTAATAACCTGTTTTTCACCCTTGGAACCAGAAATCATAAACCTTAGAGGACGCTTATCCTGTACAGAATTTGTCGGAGTAGTCCATATCTCTGCGGTATAACTTCCTTTTTCTTCGATAAAAAACCGGTAAGTCAAAGCAGGTTTTTCTTCTTTTTCGTTAAAATTAACAGTTGCGGGAAAGACCTTCATACCGCATCCGCTTCTTCCGTAGTTCTTAAGTTCAACAAACCCTGCGCCGTTAGAATCTTTTTTTTCACAATAATGATTTGCTTCCATGGCAATTACATCATTATTTTCCAGGAATGTCATTGGCGGCAGGTTTTTAATATCTACGGCTTTTGCTTTTATCTCTACTGCTACAACAGTTTGCTTGTCTTTGATTAGTAAACGTGCATTTTGTTCGCCTGAAATTTTTTGTCTGTTACACCGCAGCACTATTTCTTCCTGTACTTCAACAGAACCATTTAACGAACTAATCTCCAGCCAGTCATGCTGTGCATCCGGTTCAATTCTATAGTCCAGAGTTTCAATTCCATCATTTGCTATTTCAATAATTACTTCATCATTTCCGGCATAAAGAAAGTCATTTATTATAATTGTTTCCGGATTGCCGTAAGTTTTTGTATATATAGGTTCCTGGTCTTTACGGGAAACAACCATACGCGGTTTATATGCCGGTTCAACCTGAAGGCGCAGCGGATATCTGCAATTGTCTTCGTTCCATTTGACAAATCCAATATGCTGTTCAAGTTCCATACCCTTCCATTTACTGTTTCTAAATAATGCGAATTCATTTGATAAAGCGCGATCATTATTAATGCATTCCGTTACAAGAGTTGCATATTTATTTGCAATTTTTTTACCCTGATTCGCATAATGCCTGTTTTTACCGGCAAATAAATGCATCCGCAGCAGGTTAATGCTTGCTCTTGCCGGAAAATAAATCAGGCTGTAGTATGCTTCCTTTTCTTTCTCCAAAAGCGCGTTGTAGATTTCTTCGTTTGTTTTTTCAATGTTACCGGCAAGAGCCAGCATTCTGTCTGTTTCCAGATAATGACACGGATGATAAATATTTTCGTTAAGCGCTTCGGGACGCCGCATTGCATTCATTCTGATGTATCCATGAAGAACACTTGCCATTTTCTCACGCAAAGAAACATCCACAGCCGGGAAAGTTTTTTTCAGCCAATCATTGGTGTAAATATCTATGCTGTTAGGTGCATTTGTTCCCCATTTTTCAAAGTCATAAGCCAGTTCCAGAAAATAAGCCAGAGGCACTTCGTTGAATTTCAAGTCTCCTGCATTGACAATCCAAACATCCTTTATTCCGTAATCATAAGCCATGCACATTTGTTCCCAGGTTCTCTCAAAAGATGTAGACGGCATCCATTCATACGAAATAGGTCCTCCGTGATAATCAAAATGATAATACATTCCAAATCCGCCTCTGCGCGCACGCAGTTTATCCGTAGGCAGCGTACGCATGAAGCCAAAGTTATCCTCGCAGAGCATACAGATAACGCCGTTAAGTTCATCCCAATCCTTAAGACCGGCTACATGATCGTTACCGTAAAAATATTCTTCTACTTCTTTATATAAAGCCAATACCTGCGGAACATTATCAATATCCGGATTAACATGTTTTTTTATCAGTTCGCGCTGGTTTTTGATTATATCTTTTAACAAACCAATATTTTCCTTAAGCGCTGCATCATCGCCAAGCATTGAGCTGTCACGTTCACCGCGCATTCCTATGGTTATTAATTTCTCGTATTTTCCGCTTCTTTTTAATCCGTCTTCCCAGTATTTTAAAAGTCCGTTTTTATTGGTGTAATAACTCCATTCTTTGCCATATTCAGAATTTGGTCCCCTGACCTTATCCCATTCTTCGCTTGCACGCAGACAGGGTTCATGATGAGAAGCGCCGACCACAACACCATAAATATCCGCGAGCTCTTCGTTAAGGTTTCCAGGTCCGTCAAGAGCAAACGAAGAAGTCCACATTGCAGGCCACAGGTAATTGCCTTTAAGCCGCAGTAAAAGTTCAAATACATGATCGTACATTTCTGCGTTAAAACCTTTATAGTGACTAAACGTCCAGTTTCCAAAACACGGCCACTCATCATTAATAAAAAATCCGCGGTACTTAACGCTTGGTTCTTTGGAAATTTTTTCTATCTTTTGGGTTATTTCTATTTTGTCATTTTTAACAGGATCAACATCACCCCAAAAATGCAGCGGAGAAACGCCGATAAATTCTGACAATGCGAATATACCGTAAATGGTTCCGCGTTTGTCGCTTCCGCAGATAAGTAAAACTTTTGATGCGCTGCCATATGATCCATCTATTAGTTTAATCTGGTAGACTTCTCTTTTTCCTCTGATTGCAGAAGGATCAAATTTACCTTCACTTATAAATTTTTCTGCAAGCGGACTCTTTCCCAATGTTGCAAAAACAAAACAAGTATCGCAATTTAAATCTTTTGGAATTGAATCCAGTATATCAGGGAGCGCTCCGCTTACTTTTTCAAAATCCTTTGCTGCTTTTCCAGCGATTCTTTTTACTCCCTCGAATGCTTCCGGCTCTACTGCAAAAATGAATTTACTCATGATCGTTTCCTTTTGTTTATTTATCTTCATTTATTAAGGGAGCAAGTTCCCTTAAAACGGCATTAAACTCTGTCTCCAGCGCATTTAACTGCTCTTTAGAAACTAAGTTAACACCATTCATAAGCTGACGTTCTACCGCATCAGCGGCAGACTGCAGATTATTTTTTTCAATCTGGCCTGCGTTGCTTCTTAACGTATGGACCAGCCTGTGCGCTAACTTTACATCACCTGTATCCAGCGCATTTGTAATTTCTTCAAATTTATTACGGTTATTATTTACAAAGTAAGATTCAAGCGATTTTTTAAACACTAAATCAGATTCAACCAAAAAATCGGCATCAGACAGACTGCCTGCTTTCTGTGAAACACCGGCTGTTTTAATCGGTTTTAAAAATTTTAAAAGACACTGCCACAGTTCCTGTGATGTAAACGGTTTGCCGATACAATCCTGCAAGCCGCTGTTTTTGTAAATCTGCCTTTCATCGAACATTACGTTAGAGGTCATGGCTATTATGGGAACTTTTGCATTAAGCCCGATTATTTTTTTGGAAGCATCAAGACCGTCCATTACAGGCATATGCATATCCATAAAGACAAGATCAAACTGCTTTTCACCGCTTAACATCCGCCCCCGAACCATATCAAAGCCGATTTTGCCATTCCACGCCACAATCGTTTTAATACCTACTCTTGCAAGATGTTCGCTTATAACCTGTTGATTCATGGGATTATCTTCGCATAATAATATTTCTCCCTCAAAGGCAGGTTTTTCAACATCATTTAAGGTCATTATATTTCTGGGAGTATAATTTTCTGACTCATCCATTGTTTCGAATGTTAATTCAAAACTAAACTTGCTTCCAACTCCCGGAGAACTTTCAACAAAAAGTTTTCCGCCCATCAAGTCCAGAATATTTTTTGTTATGGAAAGACCAAGTCCTGTGCCGCCGTATTGCCGTGTAGTGCTTGTTTCGGCCTGCGTAAATGGATCAAATATTTTAACAATTTGCTCATTTGTCATGCCAATACCGCTGTCACTAATTTCAAAATATATTGTGACAAACTTATCTGTTTTTGCCTTAATTTTCGCATAAACCTTGACAGTCCCGATATTAGTAAATTTAATCGCGTTTGTAAGCAGATTTATAAATACCTGGCGTAATCTTGTAGGATCCCCCATTGGTATCTTTCCCAAACAAGGTTCAGCATAAAAGTGCAGCTCTATACCCTTCTCCACTGCATTTGGCATAACCAGAATACGGCAGCTTGTAAATAAATCCTGCAGATCAAAAGGAATTTTTTCCAGTTCAATTTTTCCGGATTCAATTTTAGAAATATCCAGTACGTTATTAATAATCTGAAGCAGCCACTCGGTGTTTAATTTTATCTTATCCAAATAATCTTTTGTCCGCGGAGACACTTCATCATCCAGAGCCAGTTCAGAAAATCCCATTATACTGTTCATTGGCGTCCGTATTTCATGGCTTACATTTGCAATAAAGACAGATTTTGCACGGTTTGCAGTTTCGGCATCGTTCATTGATTTTCGTAATGGTTTAATAAGTCCGGAAATAAACATGTTAAATATAATAAATACAAAAGCCATTACCAAAAGCATTACAAGAAAAAGAGATGTCATGGTATTATTAAAATCACTTAAACGATTTGGCAGTATAATTACTGAATACCATTCCAACAGGGGTATTGCTGCCATCGCTATTTTTCCCATAGATGAATTAAAAATTAATGTCTCGTCCGGTAAAATGTTTTTTGCAAGATTTAAAATACTAACATCGGTATCTGCAAGCTGGTCATCGATATTCTTTTTTTCCGCTACATATTCAACATTTTCAGCTCCGGTAATCTCTCCCATTGCATTAAAAAAATAAATAGTAACTCTGCCGTCGCTGTCCTTATAAACTGACGCTAAAAATGTTGAAAGATCAATTCCTGTACCAACCATACCAAGCGGCTTTCGGTTTTCATCAAAAACCGGCGCATTTATCCAGAGGTTTGTTACATTAAGATCGGGATTATAGTTAATGTTAAAATTGTACACTTCTGTCTGGTAAAGAGTCATGTGATACCAGTAATTCTCGGGGCTTACAGGATCAACAATGTAAGAAATATACTCATCTGAATAAAATATTTTATCAAGGTCATTAACCCAAAAAACAGTTTTTGCAGTAAAAGCCTGACGATATGCGTCAATTTCTTCAAAAGCAAGTTTTCTTAATTCCGAATCGCCGGGATTTGCAAAATACCTTCTTATCAGCGGAGAATTTGCCATTTTTAATGCAATGGAAATTTCACTGTTTACGGACATTCCAAGCCTAAGACGTTCAATTTCCAGCATATTGGTTAGTTCACCGTCATTGTTTGCTCCGATTATCTGCTGCATAGAAAAAATAAATAATATTCCGCCGCCAACAAGAATTATAAAAAATAGTATTGCGGAAAATATGATAAACTTTCTCATCAGAGGGATTTGATTTTTTTGCAAATTCCACATCCCGTACTTATTTTCCAACATTATATCCTTAATAGTTATCCGAATTTTCCGGAAATATAATCACTTGTTCTTTTATCTTTTGGATTCATAAAAACTTCCGCTTTTGTACCTTCTTCCGTAAGGTGTCCCATCAGCATGAAGACTGCTCTATCACAAATTCGACCTGCCTGCTGCACATTGTGCGGAGCGATTACAATTGTAAATTGTTCTTTAAGCTGAATTAAGGATTCTTCTATTTTTGCAGTTGATATTGGATCAAGACCGGAACATGCTCTGTCAATTAGAATTACTTCAGGCTGTAATGCCAGCACACGGGCAATACACATACGCTGCTGCTGACCGCCTGACAGGCTCATTCCGGAAATTGAAAGCCTGTCTTTTACTTCATCCCAAAGTGCGGCTTTTTTTAAAGAGTCTTCAACGATATCCGCAAGATCACTTTTGCTTTTTCCTCCGATCAAGCGCGGACCATAAGCAATATTTTCAAAAATAGAAATAGGAAGAGGTGTTGGCACTTCAAAGACCATTCCTACTTTCCGGCGAAGTTCTGTAACGTTGATATCCTCGGCATGGATATTTTGACCGTCCAAAAGTATTTCGCCGTTCATCCATGCGCCGGGATTTAAGTCGCAAAGCCTGTTAAGCGAACGCAGCAAAGTTGTAATACCGCTGTTTGCAGGTCCAAAAATAGCCATTATTTTATTTGCAGGAATTTTTAAGTTTAGATCGTGGATAACCTGCTTTTTATCGTAATAAACATTTATGTTATTTAAAACAATCTTATATTGTTGATCCATGCTCTACCTCTTTAAAGATTTAGCAATAAACCTGTTTACCAGCGTATTTGCAACAACGTTTATCAGCAAAATAAGAATTATTAAAAGCGCTGCCGTACCATATGCGTTTTCCATCGATATACCTTCCGATGCCAAAATAAAAAAGTGAACCGCCATTGTTCTTGTCGAAGAAAAAATTGAATTCGGCATACGTAATACAAAACCTGCAGTAAGATAAACTGCGGCAGCTTCGGCGACACAGCGGCCAACGCTTAAAATAACGCCGTTTACAATGCCAAGAAGAGCCGATGGGAAAACAACCCTGCTTATTGTCTGCCATTTTGTCGCACCCAAAGAAAAACTTACTTCGCGGTAGATTTTTGGAACAGCAAGAATTGCTTCTTCTGATGTGCGAATAACTGTTGGCAGAATCATAATAGCCAGCGTTAATCCGCCCGATAAAATTGACCACCCCAAATTAAGAATTATTACAAAGAAAATAAAACCAAAAAGTCCGTATACGATGGAAGGTATCCCTGCCAAAGATTCTGCGCTAAAACGGATAATACGGGTTACGAAAGTTTCTTTCGTATATTCTGCAAGATAAAAAGCAGTTCCTATGCCAAATGGAATTACCAAAATGATGGCAAGACCGGTCACCATAAAAGTACCAACTATCGTAGATGAAATACCGCCTTCACGTCCCATGCTTCGCGGAATTTCCGTTAAAAATTGAAAATTGATTACAGGAAGACCCCTGAATAAAATATAAAAAATAATAAATAATAAAAGCCCGATAATAGAAAGGGCGATTGTCCAAATTAAAATTTTTACTATCTTTTCGCCTTGAGCAGGCTTAATTTTTAACACCGTTTTTATTTTTAATAACAGGTTTAATATTGATTTCATTATCTCTTCCGTGTTATATACTGAGCGAATGAATTCAACAGCATGATTGAAACAAACAATACAATACCTGTTGCAAATAGCGCCTGCTGGTGCTCGCCGGATGCGTAGCCCATTTCGATCCCGATATTTGTAGTAAGAGTTCTTACAGGATCTAAAATACTTTCGGGAAGCGCAACCGCGTTACCCAAAACCATAATTACCGCCATCGTTTCACCGACAGCGCGTCCAATGCCAAGGATTACCGCAGCCACAATTCCGGATTTTGCCGCCGGCAGCATAACCGAAGAAATTGTCTGCCAATGCGTTAAACCCAAAGCAAGAGCGCCTTCCTTGTACTGCTTTGGCAGCGCTAAAATCGATACTTCCGAAATACTGATGATAGTCGGCAAAATCATAATTCCAAGGATTATTGAACCTGTTAAAATGCTTAACCCCGGTCCGCCCAGGTAATTACGAACAGCAGGAACAACAAATACTAAACCTAAAAATCCATAAACTACAGAAGGAATACCTGCCAGAAGCTGTATTGCAGGCCTGAAAATATTACTCATTATTGGAGGAGCAAACTCGGCAAGAAAAACGCTGCAGCAAATTCCGACAGGAACACCAATAATAACAGCGCCGATAGTGACCGTTAAAGTACCGATAATCATGGGGAAGATTCCAAATAATCCCCTTGACGGCGCCCATTCCATTCCGAAAATAAAATTGATAATACCAACCTGCGCAATAATCGGAGCGCCTCTTATAATGATAAAAACCGTAATTAATACAAGCACAGATATTGATGACAGGGCAAGAACAAAAAAGATGTTTCTGGAAAGATTCTCTTTAAACTTTTTAATCAATTTTGTCATATACTATTTACCATTTTAAGGTATAAGCCCCTCTTGTGTCATCAGTTCTTTTCCATGCGGAGAAAGAATAAATTCAATAAACTCCATTGCAAGCCCCGTAGGCGGTATTGACTTTGACACAAATAAAAACGGTCTAAAAAGGCTGTAGCTGCGATTCATGACATTTTCACTTGAAGCCTCTATGCCTTCCAGACTTACGGCTTTTACTGTCTTATCAACAAGCCCCAGGGATATAAACCCGATTGAATTAGGATCGCCTGCAACAAGCTGCCTTACAGCGCCGTTGGAATTCTGAACAATTGCCCTGGGGGTTATTCTGAGCGCCGAAGAACCGGTTCCCATTACCATTTCTTCAAAAGCGCTTCTGGTTCCCGAACCTTCTTCCCGCGCTATGATATGTATCCTTGCCTGCCTGCCGCCGAGCTGGCTCCAGTCAGTTATATTTGCCGCATAAATATCACGCACCTGCTCAAGCGTTAAATCGTTTACAGGATTGTTTGGATTAACTATTACTGCAAGACCGTCTTTTGCAATTTCTACAGACCAAAGGTCTTCTTCTGTTCTTTTAAGCCAGCGTGACGACATGCCAATATCTGCGGCGCCCGATTCGGCGGCAGTAATGCCGGCAGAGGAACCGCCGCCCTGAATATCAATACCGCTGCCGGGAAACATCAATTCAAATTCTTCCGCCAGAAGTTCGACATACGGCTGCACAGAAGTGGAACCTGCAACAACAAGATTTGCAGCAGATCTCCCGCCGCAAGAAATAACCGCCAAAGAAATTAACAATAGCAAAAATATTTTTTTCATCCGAACCTGCCGGTTATATAATCTTCTGTACGTTTATCTTTTGGTTTAATAAACATCTCGCGTGTTGGACCGTATTCAACCAGTTTTCCCACTCTGTCATCACCAATCATTAAAAACGCAGACATACCGGAAACACGCATCGCCTGTTCCATGTTATGTGTCACAATAACAATCGTATATTTTTTAACCAAATCCAGCATTAGTTCTTCGATCTTCATTGTAGATTCAGGATCAAGAGCGCTGCATGATTCATCCATTAAAATGACATCCGGCTCTATCGCAATAGCGCGCGCTATACACAATCTTTGCTGTTCACCGGCTGTTAAATCCAGACCAGGTTTTTTTAACTTATCTTTTACATCGTCCCAAAGCGCAACCTGCGACAAACTGCGTTCTACGATATCATTCAATATTTGTGTACGTCTGATTCCATGCTGCCTGGGGCCGATGGCAATATTGTCATAAATACTTTTAGGAAACACATTAGGACGCTGAAAAACCATACCAACTCTTTTCCTGAGCGAAACAACGTCTGTAGCAGCGTCAAAAATGGAAAGATCATCCAGAAAAACACTGCCATCAACCCTGACACTGGGAATTAAATCGTTCATGCGGTTAAAAACACGCAATAAAGTTGATTTTCCGCAGCCGGAAGGACCTATAATTGCGGTTATGGTACGATCGTAGATATCCATCGTTATATCGCCCAGCGCATGAAAAGAGCCGTAATAGAGGTTTAATGCGTCTGTCTTTAGCTTAACGCCTTTTTCCATTGTATTGGTTGTCATTCTGCCAACTCTATGTATATAGTATACTTTTTTTAAGATGGTTTAAAGGGGGATTTAAGGAAATAATAGGAAGAAATAGATGACAAAATCGCGTTAATTTTTTATTGTTAAGGTATGTCAATGCACAAATATGCAAATTGTATAGCGCACAATTCCAGTGAAGGCCAGCTTTTGATTGGGAATGAACAAACAGCTCTCATAGACTGCGGTATGGCTTTTTGCGCAGATAAAACCATAAAGAACATACAAAACGCTTTGGGCGAAAGACCGCTGGATTATATCTTTTTGACACACACCCATTATGATCATATCGGAGCGCTTCCGTTTATCAAAAAAGAATGGCCCTGTGCTCATGTAGTAACATCAGAGGCAGGAGCAGCCGTGCTTTTAAAAGACACACCCCGCAGAGTTATCCGCGAGCTGACGATAAATGCCGCAAGAGTGCATGGAGGCACACAAAATTTTACGTATAGCGACGATGTATTTAAAGCAGATATAATTGTAAAAGATGGAGAAACAATTCCGCTGGGAGAACTTACAGTCGAGATAATGGAAACCCCAGGGCACACACGGGATTCCCTTTGTTTTTTCATACCGGAAATGGAACTGCTTATTCTTAACGAGACACCCGGTGTTTTGATGCCGGACGGTTTTATGTATCCATGCTATCTGACAAGTTTTGATGATACGATGCGCTCCATAGAAAAATGCCGCAGTAAACCCTACAAGCTTTTATCATTACCGCACAGAGGAATTGCAAACCAGGAAGATACAGACGAATACTTTAAAAAGTCATTATCTGTAAATACAGCCTGCAGGGATTTTATTTTTGAAATGAAAGAGAACAATTACAGCGAAGATAAAATGCTCGATCTTTTCTATCAAAAATACGGCAGCGAAACCCTGCTTACATACCAGCCAAAAAAGGCATTTATCGCAAATGCCCGCGCCACCATAACCTGTACTTTGAGAAACTAATCTATTCTGCTCTGCACATTATAATCAGGCAACCTTAAACCGGGAAACTTCCTGAATTAAAACATTAATTCCTTCGCGGTTCTTTATGGTAATTTCATTAACATGATGCACAGCTACGTTAATTTGATCAGCGCCGGATGCCATCTCGTTCATGCCCGAAGTAATCTCCTGAGTTGCTTTTTCCAGGTTAACACTTTCCTGTATTACTTCTTTTGCCCCTTCAAGCATTTCATGAGAACCGCTTCTTACCTGACGGGTTATTTCGTTTACATTGCTGATGCCGTCAAGAACCTGTTTACTTCCCTGCCCCTGTTCTTCCATGGCGCTGCGGATATTTTCTTCCTGTTCCGCCACAGTTCTGACACTTGTGTCGATAGCTTCAAAATTGGCAAGCACATTTTCTGTTGAACGAGTAATTTTATCAATCGATCCTTTTATCTTTTTAAGAACCGCGCTGATTGTTTTTGATTGTTCGCCGGAGCTTTCTGCAAGTTTTCGGATTTCGTCGGCTACAACTGCGAAACCTTTGCCCGCTTCGCCTGCATGAGCTGCTTCGATCGCTGCGTTCATGGAAAGCAAGTTTGTCTGGCTTGCAATATTTTCCATAACCGAGTTAATCTCCATTAACCCCTCAGATTCGCGTGCAATTTCCTGAATATCCGACGCTACTTCCGAAAGACCTGTACGTCCAACATCCGAGGCATCTTTAAGTGTTTTTACATTATCACTGTTCTTGATAAGTGTCTCTGTAACAGATCGGGTATTGGCTACCATTTGCTCAATAGCAGATGAAGCCTGGGAAATATTATCACTCTGGTTTTCTACATGACCGTTAAGCTTATTAATGTTTCCAACAACCTGTTCCATAGTCGCATTGGTTTCGCTGACGCTGGCACTCTGATTTATAACGCGGGTCTTTATACTCTGGACATTGGCAGTAATCTGATTTATTGCAGCAGCAGTCTCGTTCATATTACTGGCAAGATCATTGCCAGTATTGGACAGCTCTGTAGTCTGGCTAATTATCGAATTAATCATTTTATTAAATGATTCCATTGTCTGGTTGTAGGCTTTGGAAGCTTTGGCAATTTCATCTTTGCCGTCATCCGTAAGCTTTATCCTTAAATCTCCGGTTGCAACTGTTTCAAACGCATGAACCAGACGGCCAAGAGGTTTACTTATCATATTGGATATAAACAATGCAAGGAATATCGTAGCGGAAAACGCTATTACAAGCGTTAAAATTATCATAATAAGCAAAGTCTGCGCCAGAGTTGTTGAACTTGCATTAATCGATGAAGCAGTGTTTACCAAATATTCAAAGGATTTATCATAATTGTCCAGAATTATATTACTGTACTCTCTACATTCTTCCAGTCCTTTGGTAATAGCGGGAATATCGGCTGTCTTAGAAGCTGCATATAAACCCAAAACAATAGGTACAAGGTCTCTTTCATACACTATTTTTGCTTCATCAAAGTAACGCGTTGCTCCGCCTTCGCTTACCGAAGACCTGTACGCATTCACATATCCGTCCAGTATCGGTAAATATCTCTCGATACTGCGGAATTCTGATTCAACCTGTGCAAAATCGCCTGTTAAAGACGCTACCACCATATCGCGAACATGGATCCTAACCTTAAGCAGGGTCTGTTCTACAAGTGATAAATGCGGCATCGGTCTGACAATACTGCGATACATGTAAAAACCTGAATCCCTGATTTGCTGCATACCATAAATGCCAACTGCACCAATAGCAAGAGCCAATACGGCAACAATCAAAAAACTTACAATCAGCTTCACTCTTACTTTCATGTTTTTCATCTTAATTACACCCCTTTATCAATAATATAACCTTCTCTTATTCTATATCCTTTATTTTACCACAATTTTAGTAATTTTATCCAGTCTTTTATTTAGATTTGATGCATTATTTTCTTAGCTTAATTTCTCTTTTACTTCCCGCGCCTTTTCGTCTTTACATATCTCGCACCTGAACTGCGGATTTTTATCCTGTTTGCGATCATAACCAAGCCACTCGGCAATACGATAACCCCTGCCCTGCTTGCCGCAAGTTACACATACTACATCATCACGAATTTCCCATAGCGGATTTTTGGAAAGCGAGCGGAAAATAAACCTGTCTACCCAAAAGAAAATTAATCCGCCTATAAGGTTTGCGATAATAGTTGCCACAATAGGGGACATTCCTGCCAGCAGGATTAAAACAACCGCTAAAATCGGCGTACTTAACTGCCACCTCAGAAGATAAAGCAAATATTTTCTGATCAAAACAAACCTCCCAATCATTATAATCCGTAAAATATTGTCAAATATAATTATATCTTGATTTTTCGGTATTTTTCAATGATAATAAATCATATTTATTATTAGGCAGGATATTATGAAACTATTTAACTCTCTTAAATTCAGATTAATCACATTCTTTATTGTATTTGTTATTGCCTTAACTGTAATAATAGTATTCTTGGGAGTGCGCGAGCTGTCCATGACAGTAGTCGATGCTTATGCTGAACAAGGTATCATACTTGTAGAAAGAGCCGCTTCATTAATTGACGGCGATTCCTTTGAAGCATTGACTAAATCGCTTGATGAAGATGATCCATTTTATGAAGAAACAAGATTAATGATGGTACAATTAAAGGAACTTTCCGGCTGCATTTATTTGTATACAATCGCGCCCAAAAGAGGAAATATCTGGCAATACATTGTTGACGGCTCAGCTCCGCCGGATGACGAAGAGCATTTCTCGGCGCTTGGAGATGAAGAAGATGCCAGCGGGCATGATGCAGCATTCAGAAGAGCATGGACTTCCGGACAGACAGAAGTTTCCGGTCTTGTTGATCAGGGGGATTGGGGCTGGTTAATATCAATTTATACTCCCATTATTAATTCGAAGGGAGAGACAGTAGGACTGGTATGCTGTGATTATGACGGCGCAGACCTTCGTCATGCCATAGTAGAAATTGAATTACAGCAGGCTGGCACAGGAATAGTTGCAATAATTATTGGAATTATTATGCTTTTATTTATCATGCGAATGATATTCAAACCGGCAAAAGAAATTAATTTAATCTTAAATGAAATATCTCAGGGAGACGGCGATTTAACAAAACGAATCGATAATATAAAGGATAATGAAATCGGAGAATTGGCAAAATCATTTAACCAAACATTGGATATGATCACCAATATGATAAAAAATATTAAAATGGAAACTGCAGCATTAATTGATACAGGAAATGAACTTTCTACCAGTATGAGCGAAACCGCTTCTGCGGTAAACCAAATTACAGCAAATATTCAAAGTATTCAGACCCGCATTCTTAGCCAGAGCGCCAGTGTCAGCGAAACTCACGCTACCATGGAACAGGTTGTTGTAAATATAAATAAACTAAATAAACATGTAGAAAATCAAAGTATAAATGTTTCTTCGGCTTCATCTGCAATTGAACAGATGGTTGCCAACACAAGTTCAGTTACCGATACGTTAATAAAAAATTCAGTTAACGTAAAAAATCTGGAAGAAGCATCAGATTTGGGACGAACGGGCTTGCAGGAAGTAGAGGCGGATATTAAGGAAATAGCGTATCAGTCAGAAGGCCTTTTTAATATTAATTCGGTAATGGAAAATATCTCCAGTCAAACAAACCTTCTTTCGATGAACGCTGCAATCGAAGCGGCTCATGCAGGAGAATCAGGTAAAGGTTTCGCTGTTGTTGCGGGAGAAATTCGCAAACTAGCAGAGAACTCGGGACAGCAGTCTAAAACAATCAGCGATGTTTTAAAGAAAATGAAAACCGCGATTGATAAAATGACACATTCAACACATAACGTACTGAATAAATTCGAAGCCATCGATTCCAGTGTAACTACTGTATCCGATCAGGAAGAACACATCCGGAACTCAATGGAAGAACAACAGGCAGGCAGCAAACAAGTTCTTGAAGGAATAGGTAACTTAAACGAGATAACCAGGCAGGTAAAAAGCGGGTCTCAGGAAATGCTGGAAGGCGCCGAAGAAGTCATAAGAGAAAGTACCAATCTGGAAAAAGTTACGCAGGAAATAACTTCCGGCATGAGCGAGATGGCAGCCGGTGCAAATCAGATAAATATTGCGGTAAATCAGGTTAACGAAATAAGCGTGAGAAATCGCGATAATATCAGTCTATTGGTAAAAGAAGTTGCCCGGTTTAAGGTTGAATAAAATAATGAGATGAAAACCATGTACATTTAAAATAAATTATATTAATATAAATGTAATTAATATAAAATGAGGCGGAATTATGGAAGCAATAGCTCCGGTACGCCGCAAATTGCATTTATCATTTCACTTTGAACGCCAGCGGCTGAACAACCTGCTTATGCAGGCAATCAAATATCCGCTGGTTCTTATATGCGCAGGGGCAGGTTACGGCAAGACCACCGCTGTTCATGATTTTGTTCATGAATATCAGGCTACTACAGTATGGATTCAACTATCTGAACGTGATAATGTAGGCAGTCGTTTTTGGGAAAATTTTATTCATACCATGACTAAAGCTAAACCTGTATTTGCCAAATTGATTAACAAAATAGGTTTCCCGGACACCGAAGACAAGTTAAACCAATATCACACTATCTTACGCGAAAATGTTACAAGAAAACGGCGAATCATTGTATTTGATGACTGCCACCTTATCGAAAACCCCGCTGTAATCCGTTTTATAGAAAGCGCATTCCATAATATGCCGGTGGAAACATCTTTTTTTATGATTTCCCGTTCAACACCTCGAATTAATTTAGCCAGATTGGTTTCCAAAGGACATATTTTTAATATAAGTGAAGATGAGCTTCGTTTTACCGAAAATGAACTAACACAGTATTTCCGGCAGCTGGAAATATTCACTCAGCCTGGCGATGGATACCCAATGGAAACTGTACGGGAAATTATGCAGGATACGGACGGCTGGGCTTTTGCAATTAATCTTATTGCTCGGTCGTTTCAAAAAGCGCCTGCTTACACCGGCTATCTGCGCACTGCGATGAAGACCAATGTTTTTCGTTTTATGGAAACAGAAATTTGGGATGGAATTTCTGTGCGGCTACAATTATTTTTGATTCAGCTTTCTCTTATTGATCATTTGTCAGTTGATATCATCACACTATTAACCGGCACTGATACAGCTTTGACTGATGAACTTGAGCGGCAAAACGCCTACGTACGCCGTGATAGTTATATCAACGCTTATCTGATTCATCCGCTGTTTCTTGAATTTCTTGCCACAAAACAATCGCTTCTTTCGCAGGAACAAAAACATAAAACGTATTCAATAGCAGCGGATTGGTGTAACAAAAACGGGTTTAAACTTGACGCACTGTCATATTATGAAAAAGTAGGCGATTATGAAGCAATTGTTTCCATTTTCTTTGAACTACCGACACAAATTCCACTTGATATTGCGCGTTATGCGAAAGATATTTTTGACAAAATACCGGAAGAAGCATTTGAACAAATAAATTTTCTTGCTGTAATACATATACGCACTATCATGGGGCTTGGACTTTTGCAGGAAGCATTCAAGCTGGCAGAATCTTATGAAGCAAAAATCCTCAAATTACCTGATGAAAATCCCAATAAAGGTTATACGCTTGGAGGGATTTATTATTA
>WQXC01000003.1 GCA_009785045.1 Treponema sp.
CCCTATGTAGATAAGCTGTTTTATAAATCGATTTTTTCGGACAGAAAAGATTACCTTAAAAATCTTTATGGAAAAAACCTTTTTGCAGAATACTATCATAAACAGTTTGGCATTAATGATTCACCCGAATATATAAGCCGTGTGCAATTGTCAGAAGAAGATGTAAAAAAACCAGAACTATCGTGGAATATTGGACTTGGCACCTACCCACGTTGGAACTGGCCGCAAAGACTGGGAGCGGTTTTAGCAAGGTCAGATATGCCTGTATTGGGTCAGGTTATCGGAGGAAAACCGCTTGGCAAAGCTATTCTCCCCGGCTCAGGAAAGTTGGAAAAAGCAATAGATTTTTCCGGCAGCGGCCGCAGCATTGCCATCCATGCCCGTATAGATCCTGTCACATGCCCTTCTATCGCGTATCAGCGTGTTCTATTGCTAAAAATCATATCGGAACTCCCGCAAGAAAAACAAAGTCTATTCCTGACAGGTACTGTTTCCCAAAAACAATATTACAGTGAGCTGCTGGATTCAAAAATTGTCCTGTCTCCCTTTGGCTGGGGAGAAGTCTGCTTTAGAGACTTTGAGGCAATCCTTGCAGGCGCCCTGCTCCTTAAACCCGATATGTCCCATCTTGTAACAAAGCCGAATGTCTATATTCCCTATGAAACATATGTCCCCATTAAATGGGATGGAAGTGATCTTCTTGAGCAGTCAGAACGTTTCCTGAACGACGATAAAGAAAGATTAAGAATAACCGGCAATGCCTACGAACAGTACAAAAATGAAACGGCTTCTGTTTTTAAGCAGACAGACCAGCTTTTAGGGGAATATTATTCTTGAAACTGATTACAAAATAGTGTATTATACCGTTAATGAGTATCAAAAATATTGACATTAATTTTCAAAAAATTACAGTTGTTTTTTTAACAGCGATTTTTTTGATGGTTCTGGTTTCTAAAGCAGAAACCCAGATTATTCATGAGCCAAACAGTATCATTTACAAAGATATTGATCTATGGATTGCCAAAGGTTTTGTCAGGTCGCATCTTCCTGCCATTCGTCCGTACCCGGCTCCTTTAATCGATTTTATCCTTGATGAAGTAATCGAAAACGGCGATGAAGCTGCCGCGGAAAAAGCTACTCAATATAAAGATTATTTTGCTCCCGGTAACAGAATTATACGCCCGGGACTTTCAGCTTACTTTCAGGGAAAAGACGATGAATATGGATTCTTTGGCTCTGCGTTTGCCGAAGGTCTTTTTAGAATAACCGATTTATTCGCAACAAGTTATCATCTTGCTTTTTACGGCATGACAGATCCAGACGGCGAGCGTTTTAATGTTCCCGGAACTTATTCTCCCTACCCCGATATTATCAAAGATACGTCTAATGTCGGGAAAATTGAGATAAGGCAAAATTGGACATCTCTTTCTACTGTGGGAACAAAGGACGTTTACCTGCAGGCAGGTCTTACGCGTTCTTCTTTTGGTCCGTTTTTTGATAACGGTCTTGTAATTGGTCCGCAGGCGCCAAGAGCCGGACATATCAGTTTTGCTTTTCTAAGACAGCAGTGGGCTTATGAAATGCTTTTCCAGATGATTACCGCTACAGATGATTTTGGATTGGGTCATTATCCCGGTAAATATAATATCGTTCATAACTTAAGCTTTCGTCCGTTCGACTCCCTGGAATTAGGAGCAATACAATCAATGGTATACGGTGAACGAATAGAGCTTTTATATTTAGTGCCGTTTAACTTTTTATTTGCATCTGAATCTATTTATGATTTTAGCGATAACGCACAAATGGGACTTTATTTTAAATGGCGTTTATTTGATGCAGTCGATTTTAAAGGACTTGCCTTTGTAGATGATTTTCATTTTAACAATTTAATTTCTTCCGGAACATTGCAGGCTAAAGCCGCAGGTCAGATGGGAATTACCTGGGCGCCAAAAAGCGGTTTCCTTTCCAAACTTGATTTTGATTACACAGGAGTGCTTCCCTATTGTTATACGCACTGGAATCAGGATGATGATTATCGATACAATGGGTATGACGGTAGTGATTTAGACATTTATAAAAATCCTACAGATCCTTCAAAACCTGATAATCAGTTGCGAAAACCAAATTATCTTAACTATACTCACATAGGAAGAAATATCGGTCCTGATTTGGAACCAAACTCCGACAGGATTTCTCTAAGAACATTATGGGATATAGTGCCGTCAGTCAGATTAAACATAAATGGATATTTTACACGTCATGGTAATGCATCTGAAGGCAGAGAAAAAATGGATCCAAATGTTCATGACGGTTCTATTTTTGATGACGGATGTTCAGACCCATGGCCCGATCCTGATGGTGAGCCATTTGAAGAAGGCAGATCGCGTAAGCAAACTTATGGTTTTGATTACTGGCTTACCCAGGATGTGCTTGATAAACGTCTTGGCGGTACAATCGGAGTAATGTGGACAATTCAATCTTTTCCATTCGGGATTTTTAGATTAATCGGAGAATACGGCGCAGAATACGGATGGAACCGCGGACTTGTAAAAGACAGAAATTCTTTAGATAACTTCTGGAATATAGGATTTTTATGGTCCTGGTAAAATCTTTTACAGATTTACTTTCCGGATATGGGACAGTTTTTTTTACAGGCGTACCGGATTCACTTCTAAAAAGTTTTTGCGCATTTTTAACAGATAATTACAACGAAAACAGCCATATCATTGCTGTTAACGAAGGCGCTGCCATCGCTCTTGCAGCGGGTTATCATTTAGCTACAGAAAAAATCCCACTTGTTTATATGCAAAACTCAGGTATCGGAAACGCTGTTAATCCGCTGCTCTCGTTAACAGACAGCGATGTTTACAGCATTCCCATGGTTCTTCTTGTCGGCTGGCGGGGAGAACCCGGCACTAAAGATGAACCTCAGCATATAAAACAGGGAAAAGTTACTTGCTCGTTATTTGATTCAATGGGTATACCCTATCTTATATTATCAAAAAACGAAGATGAAATAAAAAAGCAAATTGAAGATTGTTATACATATATAAAAAAGAATAATTCTCCATTTGCGCTAATCGTACAAAAAGATACTTTTTCCCCATATACGCTTTCTTCTGGTAAAGAAGAAACAAATAGTTACGCCCAAATGACCCGCGAAGAAGCAATCGAAGAGATACTACTGTCTTCTTCGCCGCAGGATGTGTTTATATCTACAACCGGTATGGCTTCTCGTGAACTTTTTGAACTCCGCAAAAAACACAACATGGGACACAACCGTGACTTTTTAACAGTTGGATCAATGGGACATGCTTCTTCGCTTGCTTTGTCAATAGCGCTTAATAAACCTGAACTTAGCGTAACATGCATTGATGGTGACGGCGCTGTCTTAATGCATCTTGGCAGCTTGGCTGCAATTGGAGAGCGTAAACCTATTAATTTGCGGCATATCGTAATTAACAACGGAGCGCATGATTCCGTCGGCGGTCAGCCTACTATTGCGCAATCTATCGATCTTTGCGGGATTGCCCGCAGCGCCGGTTATGAAAAAGCGGTTTCCGTTAAAACAAAAGAAGAACTCCGCAGTTTTTTATCTGATTATAAATCAGATAAAAGTAAGCTGCTATTTCTGGAAATTATTGTCCGTAAGGGAAACAGAAACGATTTAGGCAGACCTGACACAAACCCTTTGGACAATAAAAAAAACTTTATGTTATTTTTAAAAGAAGGTAAAACATGACAGATTTATTGCCAAACGGCCTTCCAAAAGTAAAACGCGAAGTTTTATTAAACCCCGGTCCTGCTACAACTACAGACAGCGTTAAATATGCGCAAGTATGCCCTGATATTTGTCCGCGCGAAAAAGAGTTCGGCGAAACAATGAAATGGATATGCAGCGAACTTTCGCTTATGGCAGGAAAACCCGGTACGGTAGAAACTGTCCTTTTCGGAGGATCGGGAACGGCTGCAGACGAGGTAATGATCTCTTCCTGTGTACCTGACAGCGGCAAACTTCTTATAATCGACAATGGCGCATACGGAGACAGGTTTGCTAAAATTGCGGCAGTTTATAAATTAAATTTTGAAGTGTTAAAAAGTTCAGGTTATAAACAGCTTGATATATCTGCGGTAAAAGCAAAACTTCATGATGGTAAGTTTACTCATCTTGCAATGGTCTACCACGAAACTACAACAGGTTTACTTAATCCAGCACCGGAAATATGCAGGTTCTGCCATGAGCATGGAATTGTCACAATTATTGACGCTGTCAGCGCTTTTGCCGCAATACCTATCGATATGGATAGAGACTGTTTTGATTTTATGGCATCTACATCGAATAAAAATATCCAGGGTATGGCAGGCGTTGGTTTTGTTTTCTGCAGAAAAGATGCTCTTGCAAAAACAGCAAATTATCCAATGCGGAATTATTATCTTAATCTTTGGGATCAGCATACCTGGTTCCAAAAGACCGGACAAACCCGTTTTACTCCTCCTGTACAAAGCCTTTACGCTCTTAAACAGGCTATTATCGAAACTAAACAGGAAGGGATAGAAAACCGATACAAGCGCTATGCAGACTGCTGGAATATACTTGTACAAGCAGTAAAAAATTGCGGTCTTGATATGCTGGTACCTCAGGAAATCCAATCAAAACTAATAACAGCGATTATCGAACCTGAAACTTCAAAATACTCCTTTGATACATTACACGATCTTGCGCGTGAAAATGGTTTTACAATTTATCCGGGCAAACTTTCCGGTGCAAATACATTCAGGATCGCAAATATCGGCGACATCCAGCCGGAAGAAATGAAAACTTTCTGTGAATTAATGGAAAAATACATGCGCTCAATCGGTGTATGTTCATGAGGTTAACATGAAAACAATTTATCTTGGACTTAGCGGCGATATTATCCATCCTGGTATTATCAATATTATTAAAGAGGCGTCAAAACACGGCGAGGTTCTTGTCGGTCTTTTAACAGATTCTGCAATTGCCTCGCATAAACGCCTGCCCTATCTTAACTGGCAGCAGCGCCTTGAAGTTGTGGAAAATTTAAAAGGAGTTTCCAAAGTAGTTCCTCAGGAAGAATGGAGTTATATTCCCAATTTAAAAAAATATAAACCAGATGCAATTATTCACGGTGATGACTGGAATACAGGTCCCTTAAAGAAAGAGCGTGAAGAAGTAATTGCATTAATGAATGAAACAGGCGGCAAGGTTATAGAAATCCCCTATACAAAAGGTGTTAATTCTTCTGCGCTTAACGAAGCAATCAGATCTCTTGGCACTACTCCTGACATACGTTTGAAAACTTTACGAAGGCTGATCGAGTTTAAAAAACCGGTCAGAATCATGGAAGCGCACTCAGGAGTTTCTGCGCTAATCGTAGAAAATCTTGAAATAGAAAAAGATGACGGACTTCATAGTTATGACGGAATTTGGTCATCCAGTCTGACAGATTCTACCAGCAAAGGAAAACCGGATATCGAAGCTGTAGACCTTACTACCCGGCTGCAGGATCTTACAAATATTCTTGAGTGTACAACAAAGCCGATTATCTTTGACGGTGATACCGGAGGAAAGCCGGAACATTTTGTATTTACTGTCCGCACACTCGAGCGAAACGGAATTTCCGCAGTAATTATCGAAGATAAAATCGGTTTAAAAAAGAATTCTTTATTCGGTACTGATGTATTACAGGAACTTGCATCGATTCCTGAATTTTGCGAAAAATTGAGCGTAGGTAAACGAGCTCAAATAACAAAAGATTTTATGATTATTGCACGCCTCGAAAGCCTTATTGCCGGAAAACCTGTATCTGACGCTCTTGAACGCGCCCGCGCTTATGTTTCTGCCGGCGCAGATGGAGTAATGATTCACAGCAAAGAAAAATCCGGCGATGACATAAAGGAATTTTGTCAAGAATTCCGCGCTGAATTTAATGAAATTCCAATAATCCTTGTTCCTACAACTTACAACCAATTTACAGAAAAAGAGCTTGTCGGGTGGGGCGCAACAATTATAATTTATGCAAACCATATGCTTAGAGCATCTTACCCTGCAATGATGAATGTTGCCAAATTAATTCTGGAAAATGAAAGATCTCTGGAAGCAGACAAACTTTGTATGCCTATCTCCCAAATTCTGGAATTAATACCAGGCGGAAAATAGTTATAAATCAGGAATTTATGTCCCGATACTTGTAATTTTATGCACTTTTAGTTATTTTATATGTATGAACTTAGCCGATTTTGACATATGGTACAGAACAAGATACCGCCGCACAAGTTCCTCCCTTACCACAACAGCTTTCATTTTTTCTGATCTTTTTGCTATTTTACTTACTTTCGCATGGGGCTTTTTTCTTGTCAGAATGTACGGCTTTTTATTTGATTTTAAAAGTATAAATGCCAAATCTTTCGTAACTTACTGGCCTTACCTTCCTGTATTTATTTTAATTTTTCAGCTTCATAAACTTTATCCGGGAGTTTCTCTTGCTCCATCCGAAGAAATGAGGCGTTTTTTCATTGGTTCTCTTATTGCTTATGGCGGTATAATGATGTCCCGTTTTATTGAGCATGATGTCTGGGATTCAGTTAATACAGCGTTTCTTATAAGCGGGTTATTTTCCACATTGTTTCTTCTTACAGCAAGAAGCGTGACTCATTGGCTGCTCTATAAATCAAGACTTGGCGGTATTCCAACTGTTATTTACGGATCTGGCGTAACCGGCAAACTTGTTGCGGATTGCCTTTTAGGCAGTATCAGAACAGGATATGTGCCTGTATTAATTTTAGACGATAATCCCCTTGGCGAAGATGAATATAAAAATATCCCGATAATTCATGATACTTCCGTTGGTCATGAAATTGTAAAGCGATACAATATAAAAATGGCAATTGTTGCCATGCATAAACTGGATCCAATTAAACTTAAAAACCTGATTAATACTTCTGTTTCTGCTTTCCGTTATAATGTTCTTATTCCAAACTTTTTTAATATCTCAAGTATTTGGATGTCCGTGCGTGACTTCAACGGAATCCTGGGGATTGATGCATCAAACAAATTAAACATGCCTTTTAATCTGGGAATAAAACGGTTTATGGATCTTTGCATGGTTATTTTTGGCGGGTTTCTTGTTCTTCCCATATTACTTTTAGTAGCAATTTTAATAAAAATTAACTCGCCGGGTCCTGTGCTTTACAAACAAAAAAGACTTGGTATAAACGGAAAGCATTTTTATGCGTATAAGTTCCGCACAATGGCAATCGATGCAGATGAACAGCTGCAAAAGCTATTGGAAAATAATCCTGAATTAAAAAAAGAATGGGATGAGAATCATAAACTTCATAATGATCCAAGAATAACAAGTCTTGGAAAGTTTTTAAGACGCACAAGTATTGATGAATTCCCGCAGCTAATTAATATTTTAAAAGGCGAGATGTCGCTTGTTGGCCCGCGTCCAATCGTAGATAAAGAAATAGAAAAATACGGAGAAGATTACAAACGTGTTTTCTCTGTAAAACCGGGGCTTACAGGAATGTGGCAGGTTTCCGGAAGATCAGATTCCAATTACCTTGACAGGGTTGCTTATGACATTTATTATCTGCAGAGCTGGTCTGTTTGGCTTGATCTTTGGATTATATTTAAAACATTTGGTGTAGTACTTGTTGGAAGGGGTGCATATTAAATGAAAAAGATTATATTTACAGTTATTTTTTATATTTGCGTAACTAATATTAACGCGCAATTACGCTCACTTAACGATATTTTTCCAAACATGAATCAGACCGTTCAGGATGCAATATTCAGCGAATCAGGATATGTAAGATCCAGCCAAAAAACAAGCGGTTTTGTAATTCTTGGGAACGAGCGCAGCTCAAGACTTGACTCATCAATAATAAATATTGTTTTACGAAAAGAACCCGGTTATCTTGTAGAATCGATAATGGTAATTCCTGGAAATCCGGATGCGGTAAAGCTTCTTGATATTTACAACGCTTTGGGAAATGTCCGTGATTTACGCGGCAGATTATATAACTCTGCAACTAAAAACCAGGCTGTCCCCCTATTTGAAGAAGCAACCCGTATTATAAGCGACAAACAAACAACCGCAATTCCGGATCCTGCCCCTGCAAGAATCCTGCCGCAATCGGAGACTGTTTATATAAGGCTAAAAGATGTAAATTTCGGCAACACTTTTTACCGCGGAGAAATGGCGCTTGTTCAAAACGGCTTACGGTATACATTATCAAACTTCAGAAGCATGAGTTATTTATTTGTTCCTGTAATCAGGGAAGACAAGTTTATAGCCCAGCTCTACTTTGAGCCGGTTCAGGAAGGAATTTTGATATACAGCGTTGCAGGAGCAGATATTTCCGACTTTTTCGCCTCCAGAATCCACGTAGATTCAGCCATATCTAAACGGCTTGCAGTAATAACAGGCTGGGCAGCCGACGGAATTATCAGAAAAAACCTCTAAAACCCCTTGCCAAAAAGCCGTAAATTTTATATAGATTAATAAGCACTTTAACTGGGGAGTTTCCAGAGTGGTCAAATGGGGCAGACTGTAAATCTGTTGGCTCAGCCTTCGAAGGTTCAAATCCTCCACTCCCCAAATTCTTAAGCAGTGTAGTTAAAAACTATACTGCTTTTTTTATGTTTTATAATATTTGCAAAAAGTAAAAGATAGTGGGGAGTGGAGGATTTGAAGGGGTTTTTTATGTTTTCTTCCGATTTTTAAAAGATCTATTAATTAATAAAATAAAAACACTTGATCTGTTTTTTTTCACTGACATATTATTTAGTTAACATAATTTATCGTTATTTAGAAAATTGAGGTGAAAAATGTCAAAAAAAACCAAAAAAACAATTTTCATTCTTTTGATGTTTATATTGATTGTATGCGGAGCATACGCTCAAACAATAAACGATTTTCCTGCTGGAGATTTCTGGTCACTGGATTCAGGGCTTGGAATGAGCGACTTTGTTGTTTCCGGAACATCCTTCCAGACAATTATTGATCCAAAACTATGGCTCTCACCCAAATTAATGATCGGGAGTAAACTCGGTATTAACCTTAGCACCGAAGAGGATAATCGCCACATAATGGCTTTTGAAGGCCAAGTCTACATGAGATGGAATTTCCTTAGGCTTGGCAAAGAACTGAACCCATGGAATATTTTTATTCAGGGCGGAATGGGATTGATTTCTGCATACAGGGGAACTTCGGAAAATCCGTTCAATGATGTAACAATGACACGCGGTTCCCTGCTTTTCGAAACATCAACAGGTTTAACCATACCCTTAACTACAAGATGGCATATAGAAGCCATGATACGCGGCGGGTATCCGTTTATAGTTGGAGCTTCCCTGACAGCCGGTTACAAATTCCCCCTGCCGCAAAAAGTAATAACTAATCGTTTAACCGAATATGTAGATGTTATAAAAAACATTCCACCCGAAGAAATAATAAAAAGGGTTATGATTTCCTCGGTTGAGTTTATCCTGTTTGGCCCTGATATCGGAATATACAATATTGGAATTGACAGGGACGCACAGCAGTTGAACGAAATGGTACTTGATTATACTGCTCAAACATTAAAAGGCAATCCCAATTATCGCGTCAGGATAGAAGGTCACGCTAATCCCTATACTATTAATCACAGTGAAATAGAAGAACTAAAGATACTGAGCGCGACGCGAGCGAATGTAGTTGCCACAGAACTCAAGGACAGAGGCGTTGAAGAAAATCAAATCGTCATGATCTCCTTTGGCGGAACAAGAACCGCGACAAATGAATGGGATATAAGAAACAGAAACCGCCGTGTAGAAATGATAATTACCCAGGTTGACATCGATTAGTAAAAGGAAAAACAAAAAATGAAAAAAAGATTAACAAAAAACATATTAAACTGTTTTCTAGTACTAATAAGCGCAGTTTCCATAGTTGTTCTCTTTTTGGCCTGTGGCAATCCCATCATAGAAAGATGGTGGACCGATGATGATAAATTTAATCCAATAAATATCAACAGCAGGGAATTCTTTATTGTAAGCTTTAACCCGGGCCCTGACTGCAAAGACTGGGTAGGTCCTCAATCAATAATCCGTGACGGAAAAGTAGAGAGAGTTCCCGCAATAACCCAGAGCGGCTTTGTTTTTGGCGGATGGTATCCCAACTCCAGCCGTTCGGGAAAAACATGGGACTTTGAAAATGACATTGTGGTCAGGGATTTTACTTTGTTTGCCAAATGGGTTCCAACACCCTATACCGTAAAATTCAACACAGGAGGCGGAGATCCACAGCCGCCAGATCAAATTTTGATCCATGGAACAAAAGTCAAAGAACCTCCCCCCATGGAAAATTCGAATCAGGGTTTTGGCGGCTGGTATACCGTAAACGGGGAGGGCCCCGGGGGACCCCCCTGGCTTGAAAGTAACCGCTGGAACTTTGAAACACCGGTGACTGATCTAAACACAACCGCCGGTGTATTGAACTTATACGCAAAGTGGGCAGAGCGCGACATTACTGTTTTATTCCACGAAAACGGAGGCATTCCGTCCGTACCCGACCAATTAATAATACATGGAGAAAAAGTCCAGCCTCCCCCGCCCATTACCCCTACCGGCACTTTTGCAGGTTTCACTTTCGGCGGATGGCTTACCGATGAAAGTAATACTAATACTTTGTGGGACTTCGATATAGTAATTACTCCTGAGAATGAAAATATTATAAACGATGAATTAAACCTGTACGCTCTGTGGGTTCCCATCCCGGTTTCTGTTACATTCATTACAAACGGCGGAACTCCCATCCCTCAGGCACTGGCAGTTCTTACAGGAACACCGGCACGTGAACCCCGTCAAATGTCACGCATCGGTTATGCCTTTGCCGGATGGTTTGACAATCCATCTTTTACCGGCTCAGCTTGGGATTTTACAACACCTGTAAAAATGAGTATGTTCCTGTATGCCAAATGGGAAGGAACCGGATTTACAGTCAGGTTCGAAACGGATGGCGGCTCACCCTCCCCCGCTGATCAATTGGTAGCTGACGGGGGAAAGGTACAGGAACCATTACCCATGTTAAAGGAAAGTTATGGTTTCGGAGGATGGTATACAGAAAAGCCGGCGATACCTGACAGTTGGGACGAAGGCAAACGCTGGCATTTTGCTTCAGATACTGTGGACGAAAATAATACGACTGACGATGTATTAACTCTGTATGTCAGGTGGGTTGAAACTGATTATTATTTCGTTAAGTTTCAATCCAATACTTCACCGCCTTTTCCTTTGAAAGACCAGATAATCGCTGAGGGTTCTTTTGTTGCAACACCAAGGCCCATGACTCAAGTTGGCATGAATTTCGGCGGCTGGTACACCGTACAGCCGGCAACACCCGATGGCGTCTGGGATGAAAGCAAACGCTGGGTTTTTAACTCTATGCCTGTAACATCTTCCAACACAGATGTAAACGGGATATTAACTTTATATGCAAGGTGGGAACCTGCAAGGTATGTAGTTTCTTTCCAGCCGGATGGCGGCGATCCAATTCCCGGTATCCAGTATGTTAACTTTCTTTCCAAAGTTTCTAAACCGCTCCCCATGGAAAAGACTGGTTACAGTTTTGGCGGTTGGTTTACAAACGAAGTTTTTGTCGGCGATGAATGGAATTTTTCAGCACCGGTAACTAAAGACATGACCTTGTACGCAAAATGGATATCTATCCCACTCATTTATACCGCAACTTTTTTCTTTAATGATGAAACAACACCTCCGGTTTCGCAGTTTTTAGTTAGCGGGACAACAATTGCCGAACCCCCAACCCCGGTCCGCTTTGGATATGGTTTCGGCGGCTGGTATACCGAACAACCTGCAGCGTTATATCCTTCGGATATTTACACTTGGGATGAGGATAAGCGTTGGCATTTTGGCATACCAGTAACAGCAAACATGATTCTTTACGCGAGGTGGGAAACAATTACTAGTCGGATTATGTTCAGCGCGAATGAAGGAAGAGATGAGCCGGATGATCAGGTAATTGCCCGCGGCACAAGAGTCACACAGCCTCTGGCAATGACAAGGCCTAATCATTATTTTGCAGGCTGGTATGCGAATCAGCGTTTTGAAGGTTTACCCTGGAATTTTGCTACTGGTTTTGTAACTACACCGGAGCTCCGTCTTTACGCCCGGTGGATACAGAATGATATACCTCCAATTGAAATAGTCCAGCGCGTAAGGATCTTCGGAGTTTATTATGTTGACTTTGCAGGGAGTCAGATTGAATTTAATAATCCCCGCCCAGGCGCAGGAGCTTCAACATCACTTACCGCAGCACAGGTAAATAATAATACCTCTACTGTTCAGAATGTGGTAAACATAATGCTCCAGCACCCCGATTTTGTGCTTCAGCTATCCGGGCACGCAAACCCCATCGATAACACCGACGAGGAAAGAGCGGAACTGGAAACTATCAGCACAGCCAGGTCACAATCTGTACTGGAAGAATTTATTTCCAAAGGTATACCGCGTTCTTCCATGATCAATGCAGGTTACAATGACAGGATTTACGGAGACGGCAGCCGTGGGAGCCTTAACAGATGTGTAGAAATAGTCATTGTTGAGTATCTTCCCATAAAATAAAATCAGACCAAACAGCAACCACCATCATGGTCGTTTATATCAACAATAAAAAAGCGGTTGACTACTTGACATTTACTGTAAAGGTGTCATAATAATATCTAATTATCTAATTTGGAGGATTTATGACTACTGTTGGGATTATTGGATTTATTGCTGCAATAGCAGTAATGATTATCGGGGCATACAGAGGTATGAAACCGATAACTCTTACGATTTTGGCTTCTTTTGTTGTCATTTTGACAAATGGAATGGAAATTTGGCCAGCTCTTGCCAGAGTACCTGCGTTCGACGAACCATTAGTAAGGGGCGGATATGCGTTTGGTTTTGGCCGCGCAATAAACAGTTTCTTCTTCCTTTTCGTGGCTTCTTCGATTTATGCGGTAATAATGGACAGAACCGGATGCACAGGCTCAATCGGAAAACAAATGGTTAAGTGGGTTGGCACAAAAAATGTAATGGTTGCTGTATACTTCTTTACCGTTATTTTAACTTATGGCGGCGTCAATCTTTTCGTAGTATTTTTTGCAGCCCTTCCAATTGCCTATGTAATGTTCAAAGAAGCGAACTTACCGCGCGCGCTTATCATGGCACCCATGGGAGCCGGAGGCGCAGGTATCACGATGACTACCCTTCCTGGTACACCCTCACTTACAAACATTATTCCTGGACGTGAAGAATTTCTCGGAACCGGAATGGGTTCTGCTCCTGTTTTCAGTCTTATTCTTGCAGTAATTATTGTAACGCTTACATTGTTTTATTTTAGATATGCAGAAAAAGCAGCAAGAAAAAATAATGAACAGTTTACATTTCCTGTAAATTTTGATGCTTCTGCTCTTACAGGCGAAAAAGCAGACTTACCTCACCCTGTATTAGCGTTTATTCCTATAGTATTCCTTCCGCTTTTTATTCTTGGCAGCTTTGCATTAAAAGCGCCTTATGCAGCAGATCCAATTCAATTAACAGTATTGGCAATGGTTATTGGCGCAGTTCTCTGTATGGCTCTTAACTTTAAAAAGGTAAACGGAGCAGCCTTTAAACAATGGACTACAGATGGCGCATCCAACGGTCTTATGTCTCTTATGGCTCTTGCCGCTATTCTTGGATTTGGCGCTGTTGTACAAAGCGCTCCTGCTTTCCAGTCAGTAATTTCCTGGGTTATGGGTCTTGATCTTAGCGTATATTTTAAAGCGCTGGTTTCCACAGGTGTTATTTCCGGTATTGTCGGATCATCTTCCGGCGGTGCGCAGATAGTAATGGAAAATCTTACCCCTCATTTCCTTGCAGCTGTTGAAAACGGAGCGAATATTGAAGTTCTGCACCGTATACTTGCAATGTCCGCAGGAACACTTGATACGCTTCCGCACGTTTCAGCTATATTTGTTTTCCTTGGAGTATTGAGCTGCTCACACAAAGAAGCATATAAATACCTGTTCTGGGGAACACTTGTCATTCCGACATTTGTAACAATTCTGGCTGTTATCTCTGCGACAATTATTTGGTAAAATGATTCCAGGAGGATTTGTGTATGAAAACTTTAATTGATTTATTACACTACGGCGCCGCAGAGCATGGTGATTTTACCTACCTTGGAGGCAAGGTTGGTGACCAATGGAAGACCTACAGCTTTATTGATGCAGACCGTCTTTCATCCGCTTTTGCCGCAGCTCTTGTTGAGCGCGGGTTTAAAAAAGGCGAAAACATCTCCATTCTATCCGAAGGCCGCCCGTCCTGGGTAATAGGTGAGTTCGGTATATTAAAAACCGGATGTACATCTGTACCTTTATCCACAAAACTCCTGGAAGACGAAATAGTATTCCGTCTTGAACATTCAGAATCAAAAGCATTTTTAGTATCAGAAAATAATTTTGAGAAAGCCGTAGGCGCGGTAAAAAATGTTAAAACTAAACCATTAATCATTATTATTTCCAGCCGAAACCCGAACTTGAATGATTTAATAAAAAAACATCAGGACGGAATACAAATTCTTTTTTATGATGATCTTGTAAACCGCGGAGAAGAACTACTTTCCGCAGGAGAAGAGTATCGCAAGAAACTTTCTCAGATAGAAAATGAAATCGACCCCAACGACACCGTTACCATAAGTTATACTTCAGGTACTACAGGTAATCCAAAAGGTATAATGTTAAATCACATAAACTATCTTCACAATACGGAAAATTCACAAAAAATTGTTACTGTAAAAAAGGGATGGAAAACCCTTATCATGCTGCCTTTGGATCATTCTTTTGCACATACTGTTGGGTTGTATATTTGTATTAGTGTAGGAATGTCAATTTATTTTGTTGATGCTCAAGGCGGACCTATGGCAGCGCTTCGTAATCTGCCAAATAACTTAAAAGAAGTAAATCCTGATTTCCTATTAACAGTACCTGCCCTATCCGGCAACTTTATGAAAAAAATGACTCAGGGTGTTTCAGAAAAAGGCGGTTTTATAAAAAAGCTGTTTGAAAACGGAGTTAAAGCAGGAATAATAAGAGCCGGAAACGGTTATAACAAACCGCCGTTTTTTACAAGGCTTAAAAATTATTTTCCTTGGGCAATTGCCAATGCGCTTATCTTCCCAAAACTGCGCGCTGTCTTTGGAAAAAATATTAAGTTCTGTGTTGGCGGCGGCGCGCTTTTGGAAATAAGGCAGCAGGAATTCTTTAATGCAATTGGAGCTCCTGTATACCAGGGGTATGGTCTTACAGAAAATTCACCTATCATTTGTTCCAATTCACCAACAAAACATAAATTTGGAACATCCGGCGTTATAATTCCTAACCTTGATGTACGCATCATGAAAGACAAAGATACACAATGCGCAACCGGGGAAATTGGCCAGATTGTAACAAGAGGCGGCTCTGTTATGAAAGGCTACTATAAGAATCCGGAAGCAACAGCAGATACATTGATAGACGGCTGGCTCTGGTCAGGCGATTTAGGTTATATCGATGCAGATGACTTCCTTGTAGTAACAGGAAGGGAAAAGGCGCTTCTAATTGCTGCAGACGGTGAAAAATACAGCCCGGAAACAATCGAAGAAGCTGTTATTAACTGTTCAAAGTTAGTAAATCAAATTATGGTTTATAACGAGCAATGTAAGTTTACAAGCGCACTTGTAACATTAAATACTGCAGAACTAAAATCGATAATTGATAAGCTGGGACTTTCTGCAGCAACAGATGCAGACATCGATAAAATCATTAAACTGATACATGAAGACATAACAGCCTTTATTAAAAATGCAGATTATTCAAGCATACCTGCTCAGTGGCGGCCTGCTTCATTTGCAGTAATTCCAGCAGTATTCGATGAAAATAACGGACTTGTAAATTCTACAATGAAACTTGTACGTCATAATGTGCGTGATTTTTACCGTTCCAGAATTGATGAACTTTACGCATCCGGTTCTGCAGATTCATGTTTACCTGGAAACCGAAAAGCGTTGTCAGAATTACTAAAATAATCACGGATTATCTTTATGATGGATATTCAGAAATATACTATTCATCTTAATAAGTATGTTGTTATTTTTTGATTTAATTCATTTTCATTCAATTGTTCTACTATTATCCTATATAATAATTAAAGGTTGATCTTTTTATAATAGAATTCCATAATATAATAATGTAAAATTCACTATATTTCAACTTATAAGTATTTGATAATAAAGTTAAGGACAATATAAACAATGAGAACAATTAAGCCTTTTTCCGGAATTAAAGGAAAAACAACGCTTTATACTATAATTCCGGTAGTTATAACATTTTTTATTATAACGTTTGTTTTATTCATATCTTTATTTAATTCTCAACAAAATACCGCAAAATCCGACTTTCAGAATATAACCAGCAGGTATACAACCAACTTTGAAAGAAAAATAAACAACGCTCTGGATTATTTATCATCTGTTACCAGTATTCTGGAATTTCAGGTTCACGAAAGCTCGGTTGACAGAGAAGCGCTTCAGCGGATAATGTACTATATTTTTGACGGACACACAGTAGACAGTTCCAGTATCTACTTTGAACCGAATATGTATGACGGCAAAGACAGAGAATATATAGGCACTGTATACGGCTCTGCACTTTCCGGAAGAATCAGTTTTTATTTTTTCCGTCTTAATGGAAGAACCGGCTATAGACAGGCTGCAATGGATAATGATATCGAATTTAACCTGCCTCCATATCTTGATACAAAGAAAATAAATGTTCCAACTTATACAGATCCCGGCGTATACACCATTGACGGAATAGATACTCATAAGTTCGCAATTGCATATCCTATTTATGATCGTGACAATAATTTTATTGGAGTAATCACTGCTGACATTTTTCTTGATGATATATATGCAGAGCTTAAGAAAGAAAAAATATACGAAACAGGTTATATAATTATCGGAAACGATAGAGAGCAGATAATTTATAGTCCGCGATATGAGGATATCGGTAAATTCAGAAAAGAAGCAGGAATTTTATACCCTCTTCCTCCGGTCAGTTCAACTTCCTCTGTTTTTAATGCCGTATCTTTAATTAATAATAAAAAAACTCTTGTATCATTACAAACTATTTATTTCCCGCAATTTGACAGCCGTTTTTATATATCTATCGCCGCTCCAGTTAATGAAATTAACGCAGACGGAAAGCGTTTAATACTAATTGTAGTTTCGTTCAGCCTTTTTATACTTATCCTTATAGCGTTTTTTCTTTACCACCTTATAGGCAGAATGACAAAACCAATTATTGAGTTTTCAAGAAGCGCTGAAAAAATAGCTCAGGGTGATTACAGCGTAAGAATTACAGGTAATTATTGGGATGAATTTGCAGTATTAAAAGATACTGTAAATTTAATGACAGAGCGTATTCAGAATACATTTAATATACTGCAAAATATACTAAATGGAATTGATGCATATCTTTATGTTACAGATCCCAAAACGGGAGAAATTCTTTTTATTAATGATCAGATGAAAAAAGGTTTTAATCTGGAAGGTGATGTAATTGGAAAGTATTGTTATAAAGTATTACAGGAAAATTGTGATTCAATTTGTGAGTTCTGCCCTTGTTTAAAACTTGATGAGAATCCTGATGTTCCTGTTGTCTGGGAAGAATATAATACTGTAACAAAACGATTTTATCATAACACAGATTGTTATATTGACTGGATTGGCCACAATAAAGTACATCTTCAGCACTCCGTAGATGTAACAAATTTAAAAACAATTACAGAAGAAAAAATAAAAGCCGAAGAAACATCTCGTATGAAATCTGCATTTCTTGCAAACATGAGTCACGAAATCCGAACTCCAATGAATGCAATTTTAGGTATTACAGAAATTTTAATTCAATATGAATCTCTTCCTGCAGAAATGGAAGAAGGGTTAGGTAAAATATACAGTTCATGTAATTTATTAATGGGAATAATAAATGATATACTTGACTTATCCAAAATAGAAGCAGGTAAACTTGATATCCTGCCTGCCCGTTATAAAATAGCCAGCTTAATAAACGATTCAATTCACCTTAATATGATGCGCTTAGAATCCAAACCAATTGAGTTTATACTTTCAATTGACGAAAATATTCCGGAAACATTGATAGGCGACGAACTTCGCATTAAACAAATATTAAACAATCTGCTTTCAAACGCGATTAAATACACAGATTCCGGAAAAATAACATTAACCGTAAACTTTGAATCTGAGCTGTCAAATCCTGAGCAGATTTCTCTTATTCTGAGCGTACGAGATACCGGACATGGCATGACTGATAAACAGTTGGAGCAAATGTTTGATGAATATTCACGTTTCCATCATAATACAAAAACAACTGTAGAAGGAACCGGTCTTGGACTTGCCATTACAAAGCGTTTACTGAATTTAATGAATGGAAGTATGCATGTAGAAAGTGAGTACGGAAAAGGCACTTTATTTGTCATACGGCTGCCGCAAAATATTTCAGGCAGCAAAACGCTTGGTAAAAAAGTAACGGATAACCTTAAAAACTTCCGTATGAATTTTATGACTCATAGAAAAAATGCCAGAATTTTACGCGATCCTATGCCTTACGGAAGCATTCTAATTGTAGACGATGTGGAAACAAATATTTATGTCGCCGTTGGACTTATGAAGCTGTACAAGCTTCAGATTGATACTGCCATGTCCGGGAAAGAAGCAATAAATAAAATTAAAAAAGGCAAAATGTATGACATTATTTTTATGGATCATATGATGCCGGAAATGGACGGAATAGAAGCAGTAAAAATTATTCGCGACATGGGCTATACTGCTCCCATTATTGCTTTATCTGCCAACGCAGTTTTTGGACAGGCTGATATATTTAAACAAAATGGCTTTGATGATTTTTTATCCAAACCAATTGATATACGTTTATTAAACGGTGTTTTAAACAGGCTTATAAGGGATAAACAACCGCAGGAAGTAATAGAAACCCTGCGAAGCCAGAATTTAAACAAGGATTTGATTGAACAAAACAATAATAACGATAAAAATGTTGACTCGCTTTTACTGGAATCATTTATTAGAGACGGAAGAAAAGCAGTTTCCTGGCTGGATGAGCTTCCAACACTTGATTTTAATAAAGATGAAATTATACAAAAGTTTACGATTATTGTGCATGGAATCAAGAGTTCACTCTGGAACATAGGCGAAATTGAACTTGCTGAAATTGCAAGCAAACTGGAAGTATACGGAAAGGAGAAAAACATCGATTTAATTTCGGCAAATGCTCCTATTTTTATACATAATTTACGCAAACTTCTGGAGCTGCTTGAACTTAGGCAAAATGATAATAAGGACTATCAAATAACTGATAAAGATGATATAATGGACATACGCAGTAAAATGCTTATTATTCAGGAAATGTGCGAAAATTACGACAGAAAAGGTATCCTGGGTATAATAGCCGAAGTAAAAAAGTGTTCAAGAAGGACAAAAGATGCCCTGGATAAGATAACGGGGCATGTTCTTCACAGTAATTTTGAAGATGCGCATGAGGCTGCGGAAGAATATTTAGGAGAAAATCACTCATGAGAAATTTAGGCGGTGTGAGAGCACCGCACTATAAGAACACAGCAAAAAGCGTACCTGAGCAAATACCTGTACCTGCAGAAGTAAAAATGCCTATGTGCATGCACTCCGGCACACCTGCAAACCCGGTAGTATCGGTTGGCGATTATGTAAAAGTAGGCCAATTAATCGGTGAAGCCGCTGGATTTGTGTCTTCGCCTGTTCATGCCAGCGTTTCCGGTACTGTAAAAAGCATTGATAACCTTGACGGTTTAACAGGCGAAAAAGCCGTAACAATAACAATTACCTCTGACGGAAAACAAACCCCAATGGATTTTACTCCGCCGCAGGTAACAAATCTTTCAGAATTTCTGGAAGCTGTCAGAAACTCAGGCGCAGTCGGACTTGGCGGAGCCGGATACCCTACAGCGCCAAAATTTACTCTTAAAGAAACTGTTAATCTTGATTACATTCTTGTTAACGGCGCTGAGTGTGAACCTTATATCACTTCCGATACAAGAACGATGGTAGATGAAACTGAATCTGTCTGGGAAGGTGTTCTTCTTATGAAAAAATACCTTAATCCAAAAAACATTGTCATCTGTATAGAAAATAATAAACCCGAACCAATAAAGAAACTAAAAACACTTTGTGAAAGTATGGATAATATATCTGTCCGTGTGCTTCCCTCTTTATATCCTCAGGGAGAAAGAAAAGTTCTTGTTTATAATGTAACAGGACGAATCGTACCGGAAGGCGGACGCCTGCCTGATGTCGGCTGTATTGTAGTAAATTGCACAACAGTCGCTACTTTTGCCAAATATATTAAAACCGGAAGTCCGCTTGTATCCAGGTGCGTAACAGTTGATGGATCGGCTGTAAAAAAACCAAAAAATATCATAACACCTATTGGCACTCCTGTGCGGGAACTGCTCTCTTACTGCGAACTGGCTACTGACGGAAATTTAAATACCAATGTAAAAAAAGTTACCCTTGGCGGTCCAATGATGGGAGTTGCAATACCAAATCTTGACATCCCAATTGTAAAAATAACAAATGCAGTTATTGCATTTTCTGAAAAAGACGCTGTCCCTCCTGAACCTGGCGCCTGCATAAAATGCGGAAGATGTATATTTAAATGTCCAATGAACCTTATGCCGCCTTATATCGAGACTGCTTACGAACTTAAACAACCTGAACTTCTCAAAAAATATAAGGTAAATATGTGCGCCGAATGCGCTTGCTGCGCATTTACATGTCCTGCAAAGAGGTCTCTTGTACAGGTTATGACTCTTGCAAAAGACATGCTTTGGAAATATGAAAAAGGAGCAAAGGCATGAGCTCAAATATGATTGTTTCATATGCACCTCATATTCGCGACAAATTATCTACAAACCGCATAATGCTGGATGTTATTATTGCGCTTCTTCCTGCTTTTGGAATTGCCATTTGGGTATTTGGACCAAGAGCCGCTCTTGTAACAGGTGTCTGTGTTGCCGCCTGTGTTTTATTTGAGTTTTTATATGAAAAATTATTAAAAAGAAAAAATACAATCAGCGATTTATCTGCTGTTCTAACAGGCATATTACTTGCTTATAATCTACCGGTAACAATCCCTCTTTGGCAGGCTGTTGTAGGCTGCTTTGTTGCGATTATTCTTGTTAAGCAGCTTTTCGGCGGTCTTGGGAAAAACTTTGCGAACCCGGCAGTAACAGCGCGTATTGTCATGTTTATGGCATTTCCCGTAGCAATGACTACATGGGTTCAAATTGATGTTTTATCAGGCGCAACGCCTTTAGTTCATCTTTCTCATTTACTTAAAGGAGAAAGCGCAACTCTTCCTGTAAAATGGAATTTATTCCTTGGTATTCACGGCGGCTGCCTTGGAGAAACAAGTGAACTTGCCTTGTTAATCGGTTTTATTTATTTATTAATACGGCGTGTAATAACGCCAATAATACCGCTAACATTTATCGGTACTGTTTTTGCGCTTACTGCATTAATTGGCGGAAATATTCATTTTGGTATTTTCCATATATTATCCGGCGGTCTCTTTTTGGGCGCTATTTTTTGCGCAACCGACTATGTAACATCTCCAATAACAAACAAGGGACGTATCATATTCGGCATTGGATGTGGTTTAATAACCGTATTAATTCGTCTTTACGGCAGTTATCCGGAAGGTGTTTCATTCGCAATACTTGTAATGAACATGGTTGTTCCGTTTATTAATAAATTCACTCTAAAAAAAGCACTGGGAGGTTTAAAAGCATGAAAAATGATTTTATTTTACCCATACTTGTACTTACTTGTATCTGTCTTTTTGTTTCCAGCGCATTGGCTATTGTTAACAATTTTACCAAAGATGTAATAAAAGAAAATGCAGAATTACTTTCGGCAAATCAAAAAGAAAAGATCATGGGAGAAGGGGTTGAATTTGAAACATTGGATTTAAATTATCTTTTCTCCAAAGGAATGTCAGGGAGAGTTACCGGAGTTTTCAGAGCAACAAATAACATGGGGTATATCGTTGAAGTATCTTCAAAAGGATACGGCCGTGAAGATATGAAACTTCTGTGCGGAATTAACATAGATGGAAAGATAATAAAATCAACTGCAGACGCTATTGTATTATCTCATACAGAAACGGTTTCATTTTTTCGCAGAGTTTTTAATGACAGCCATTTAGATAATTATTGGCTTAAAGACAGAGCTGGCATTGAAAATATTGATGCGGTTTCCGGTGCAACAATCACATCAAATGCATTAAAAAATGCAATGCGGCATGCCTTTACTGCTTTTCATATTGTAACAAACGGAAATCAAGAGGCAGATAATGAATAAATTATCAATATTAAACAAAGGAATAATAAAAGAAAACCCTGTTCTTATTTCTGTTTTGGGAATATGTCCGCTATTGGCTGTATCTACAGAAGTTTCAAGCGCGCTGGGAATGGGAATTGCTACAACGTTTGTTTTATTGGGCGCAAATATATCCATTTCGCTTTTAAGAAATATAATTCCTGATAAAGTCAGAATTCCATGTTTTATTGTTTTTATAGCCGGATTTGTAACAATTACTGCTATGGTAGTTGAAGCTTATGTTCCCGATTTATATAATTCGCTTGGAATTTTTCTCCCGTTAATAACTGTAAACTGCATTATTTTTGCGCGCGCAGAAATATTTGCAAGAAAAAATTCTGTTCTTAACTCTATTTTTGATGCTATTGGCATGGGTGCAGGTTTTACAATTGCAATTTTTGCTCTGGCTTCGATTCGTGAAATATTCGGTAATGGAACATGGCTGGATATAAAACTGCCTGTTTTATCTGATTATAATATTCCTCTTCTTATCATGGCTCCCGGAGGATTTGTTGTTTTCGGAATCATTATAGCAGTTGTTAACAAAATATCTGATGGAAAAGCCATTAAAAGAAAAGAATTTGGATGTACGGGCTGTCCTTCCTGCGCAGCATGCAGCAAATTAGCTGTAAATAAGGAGACATTGTAATGGATATTAAAGCATTAGTCATCATTTTAATGGGTACAGTATTAGTTAACAATTATGTTTTAATTCAATTCCTTGGATTATGCCCCTTTTTAGGCGTTACAAAATTATTAAAAAATGCAATTGGCATGGGGTTAGCTGTAACATTTGTTATGGTTCTTGCAACCGCTGTAACATGGCCAATACAGGAATATTTATTAAAACCTGGAGCATTAACCGCAGGCGGATTGGAATATTTGCGAATAATTGTATTCATTTTGGTGATAGGTTCTCTTGTACAGTTTGTAGAAATTGCATTAAAAAAATATATACCGCCGCTTTATGAGGCATTAGGTGTATACCTTCCGCTAATTACAGTTAATTGCGGTTTATTGGGTGTTACATTAATTAATATAAGAGAAAATTATACTTTACCTCAATCACTGGTAAATGCGCTTGGCGCCGGATTGGGATTTTTATTAGCCATGATTATTTTTTCCGGTATTCGCGAGCATACGGAAAATGCAGACCCGCCGAAATCATTCAAAGGCATGCCGATTACGCTAATATCGGTTGCATTACTTTCTTTATCGTTCTTCGGATTTGCCGGAGTAATAGAAAACTTATTCGGATAACAGGAGAAGAAATTGAATACTATTATTATATCAGTCATTTCTGTAACCGTTATCGGAATTATCTGCGCGATTGCACTAAGCGCCGCTTCTAAACTAATGTATGTAAAAGTTGATGAGCGCATAGCTAATCTTCAGGAAAGCCTTCCCGGAGTTAACTGCGGCGCATGCGGTTATCCCGGATGCGCAGGTTACGCTGCTGCTCTTCTCTCCGGCGAATGCAAAAAAACAAATCTTTGCACTCCCGGCGGTCCTGATGTAGTTTTAAAAATAAGCGCTATTTTGGGCGTTACTGCAGAAGCATTGGAACAAAAAGCCGCTGTTGTTCATTGTAACGGCGATTTTAATGCTCAGCAGAAAAAAATGAATTACTTTGGCATTCAATCATGCGCCGCTGCAAAACAGCTATTTGGCGGAGAAAGTTCCTGCGCATTCGGCTGCCTTAGTTACGGTGACTGTCAAATTGCATGTCCATCAAATGCAATCTGCATGACAAGCGGACTTGCCCGTGTAACTCCCGGTCTATGCACCGGCTGTTCTCTTTGCGTAAAAGCGTGTCCCAATAATTTAATTATAATGATGGACTCCCGTGTGCCAATAATTATCGCTTGTAAAAATATAGAAAAAGGCGCAGTTACAAGAAAAAAATGTTCAAGCGGATGCATCGCATGCGGTAAATGCGTACGCGAATGCCCGCAGACAGCAATTACACTGGAAAATAATTTGGCAGTAATTAATTATGACAAGTGTAATGGCTGCGGGAACTGTATTAAAACCTGCGCTACCAGGTGCATTACTTCCCCGCTGATTCGTATATAATCTGCATTGTGCGCTCAGCGCATGCATCCCAGGAAAAAGCCTTTGCTCTTTCTAGCCCAAGACGCCGGCACTCGTTATAAATTTCGCGATCTGTGCTGACAGTAATCATGCGATCTGCCATATCTTCGACATTAACAGGATCAAAATAAAGCGCAGCATGTTCTGCTGCTTCCGGAAGCGAAGCAGCGCGGGCGCACAGTACAGGTACTCCGCAAGCCATAGCTTCAACAATACCCATTCCAAAACCTTCATACAAAGAGGGATAGACAACAAAATCAGCGCCCGCATAAAGTTCAGGAAGGCTTGTTGTGGGAAAATGTCCTGTAAAGAAAATATCACTGCGCCATTCGGAAGCAGCGGCAGCATCCTTAACTGCAGAGGCATTATTGCTGTCGCCGCCTGCCATAACAAGCCTGTGCGGGTATTTTGTTTTTTCCTTAAAAATACCAAATGCCTTAATTAACCTGACATGATTTTTAATCGGATGATCAATCCGCGATACGCATAAAACATATGGTCTTTTAAAACTGAATGGCTGTATTAACAATACACTTTCTTCGTTGCGCTGCCGCGGATAAAAAGATTCAGAATCAATCCCATTGGGAACAACTTCTATTCTGTTTTCTTTTACATGTACCCGTTCAATTAATTCCTGTTTTACCCATTCACTTACAGCTATAATTCTGTCCAAGCGGCGCAGTGAATTAGGTAAAATCATTCTTAAAACAGCGCCAAGATGCACTCTCATTTTACGATCACTGTAATAGGCTGCCATATCATGAACTACGCCAATCGTTGGACACGGAGATTTATACGGAAGACATCTGTGCGCTGCAGGAAAGAAACATGCATCATAATGCCTGTTGGAAGCAAATTCAGGATACTTATAAATATGCCATAAGGAGTTTGCAGTTCCGCCATGAATCGAACATTTAGGAATAAAATCAAAATTCGGAGCTACATCACTGTAGGTGTATCGATCATATTCCCATCCGAAAAGCTCAAAAAGAGCCTGCGAAGGTTTAATGCGTTTTAATAATTGGGTTAAATACATACCCACACCGGACTTGCCGCCGTCGCAGGCAAAAGTATCAAGCCCTATTTTCATTCATTCCTCCGCGTTACGGTATCATAGCATAAAAAAAGACCGCGGGAAAGCAGCCCTTTTAAGCTAACTCCCCACGCGGCCATAAACTAAAATCCCTTCAAAAATGAAGGGGTCTGCCGTCAATCCTATATCCAGGATCCCCCCTTGCCGGCAGATAACCTCAAGTCTTTATATGCTCTACTCCAACTTTCTTTATTTCTTCGATGAACTCATCCAGGTCGTTAAAATGCTTATAAACCGATGCAAAACGTATATAAGCCACTTTGTCCAGTTTTCCCAGTTTTTCCAGCATTAAATCGCCTATTATTGAGCTTGATATTTCCCTGCTGCCTTTGCTTAATATCGCTGTTTCGTCCTCAATTTCGTTAACAAGGCTTTCTATCTGTAATTGAGAAACAGGTCTCTTTTCCAGTGCTCTTACAACCCCGCGTTCAAGTTTATGCCGGTCAAAAGGCTCACGCCTTGAGTCTTTTTTAACCACCATAAACTGCCTTTCGTCGATTTTTTCGTAACTAGTAAACCTGTAACTGCAGCTTATACATTCCCTGCGCCTGCGCACGGCATCCCCGTTTGCCAAAGACCGCGATTCAATTACTTTGTCTTCTATGGTCCCGCAATGGGGGCAACGCATATAGTGTACCTTCCTTAAACAATACTCTATATATAGTGCCATACATATAGTGTACTTGTCAATACCCCATACACCATATTTAGTATACGCAGTTCAAGTGTGAAAATACGCCCCCTTCACTTAAATAAATCAAATTATCCGCTGATTAACGCGGATTATACGGATTAACACGAACCTAATACTTTAAAAAATAATCCGTGAAAATCCGCGAAATCCGCGGACTCTTGTTTTTTTTGCTATGTTTTAGTTGAATATAGTAATGACTTCTGCAGATAAGCAAAAAGTAGCCCAATTTCTCGATTTAACAGCGGATTACCTGGGATCCGGGTATAAAAGCGAAAAAAAGGAATATACCTTTAATCAATCCCAGCCAAAAACCGACCCAAACACCATCGAAGGTATAGCCGAGGAAATCCGCTCCTGCAGGAACTGCGCTTTATGTGAAAAAAGATTAAATGCCGCTCCCGGAGAGGGTGTTTTGCAGCCGCTTGTTATGGTTATTGGCGAAGGCCCAGGTGAAGATGAAGATAAACAGGGACGCCCTTTTGTCGGCAAAGCAGGGCAGCTTCTGGATAAAATGCTGGAATCTATCGGTCTTTCCAGAACAACAAATACATTTATCGCTAATGTTGTAAAATGCCGTCCTCCGAATAACCGCGATCCTTATCCGGAAGAAACAAATGCTTGCTCTCATTTTCTTGAGCGCCAAATATCTCTTTTAAAACCGAAATTCATTCTTATCGCAGGCAGAGTCTCGGCGCAAACTCTTTTAAAAACTACAGAATCGATTGGTAAACTGCGCGGAAAGTTTACGGAATTAATTGTTGGAAACGATAAATATCCTCTCCTTGTTACTTATCATCCTGCTGCTCTTTTACGTAACGAAGATTATAAACGTCCTTCGTGGGAAGATTTAAAACTTCTTAAATCCAAACTAACGGGGGAATAATTGTCATCTTTTTACGATTTAATTTTTGATATCCCGGCGGATCATTCATTCACCTACCGTATTGATGATAAGGGTGAAGCATCTGTCGGAAAAAGAGCAATGGTTCCTTTTGGCAATAGAGACTGTCTTGGTTATATAATCGCAGAGAGGGAAAATCCTCCGGAAAACGTTAAAGACGAAGTTATAAAAAAAATCCGCCGTGTTGTTGATTCAGAGCCTTTATTCGATACCAGAGATATCGATATTGCCCGATGGATGGCAGGTTACTATTTATGCAGTACCGGGCAAGCGTTATCTGCAATGATTCCTTCTGGCAGAAAAATGATTGTCCCCATTTTGCCCGACAGCGATGAAGAAGAACAGCTTTTACTTTCGATATCTGATGAACAGGCGGCAGCGCTGCATGAAATTACTTCTGCAGAAAATGCCTCAGGCACAAATTCAGGCGCAGACAGAAATCTTCCGCCTATGTTTTATCTTTATGGAATAACAGGTTCCGGAAAAACTGAAGTATTTCTTAGAGCTGCGCAGCACATGCTTAATGCCGGAAAATCGGTTATTTATCTTGTTCCGGAAATCTCTCTTACTCATCAAACTGCAGAAATGATTGGGAATCGTTTTGGATCTCAGGCAGCAACGCTGCATTCCGGAATGAGTCCTTCTACCCGGCTTGCTGAATGGGTCAGAATCCGTAATGGAGAGGCACCGATTGTTGTTGGCCCCCGCAGCGCGGTGTTTGCGCCTGTGCCTAATCTTGGACTAATTATAATCGACGAAGAACACGACGGTTCATATAAATCGGGTAATACTCCCCGATATCACGCTCGTCAAATTGCTCTTAGAAGATGTCAAACCGAAGGCGCGCGCCTTGTAATGGGTTCTGCCACTCCATCTGCAGAAGCCTGGAAATTGATGTCAGACGGCGGTATAAAACGTCTTGATTTATCACGGCGTCTTTCCGGCGGAGGAATGCCGGAAATAAAAGCTGTAAGTCTTTCAAAAACAGAAGGATGCTTATCCAAGGAATTAAAAGATGAAATTTTATTAACTCATCAAATGGGAAGACAAACAATTTTATTTTTAAACCGCAGAGGTTTTGCCCATTTTTATCATTGTCCCGGCTGCGGATGGGAACTTGTATGCAAACGCTGTTCAGTCTCTCTTACATGGCACAAAGCAAGAGGCCGCTGTATATGTCACTACTGCGGTTACACAGAAGCGCCTCCAAAGGTTTGCCCCAAATGCGGTAGTCTTGAAGCCGGGTACCGCGGATTCGGCACTGAAATGATCGAAGAGGAAGTACGGCGCACTTTCCCGGATATGAGGCTTCGCCGTGTTGACGCAGATACCGCAGCAAAAAAATCCGGTTCGTCTTCCGGCAGTCTGGAAGACTCGCTTACATTATTTAAAAACGGCGTTATTGATATTCTTCTTGGAACACAAATGGTTGCTAAGGGATTAAACTTTCCCGGTGTGCGTCTTGTTGGTGTTGTTTTCGCCGATACGGGTCTTCACCTGCCGGACTTTCGCGCGGCAGAAAAAACCTTTTCGTTAATCGTGCAAGTTGCAGGCCGCGCCGGCAGGTACTTTCCTGACAGCAAGGTGATTGTTCAGACTCTGCGTATGGAAGACCCTGTTATCACCCGTTCCTGCGCTTTGGATGTTACGGGTTTTTTTAACGCCGAGTTAAGGCAGCGAAAAGCGCTTGGATTTCCGCCTTATTCAAGGCTTATCCGTTTTGTTATCCGCGCAAAGGATCAAAAACGCGCCGAGACTGCCATTAAACGCCTTGCATCTCTTGCGCAGGATCTAATTCCTAAAGAAGCCGATATGTTAGGCCCCGCAGAATGCCCCATTGGTGTCATCAACGAAAATCACAGAAGGCAGCTAATTTTACGCAGTCCTTCCATGGGCGGTATTCACGCTGCCGCACGGGAACTTATTACCCGCTACGAAAAGGGCAAGGATTCAAAGGTGTATCTGGAGATTGATGTGGATCCGGTTAGCATGCTGTAAATTAAAAAGTCACATTTATCGGATTGAAAATGTCACAAATATCGGGTTAGAAAAGTCACATTTATCGGGCGCTCGATAATGCACGCGCATGCGTGTGGATGAATAAATTAGCAAAGCGTGGCGCACAACAAAAGTCAATGAGTATTGATAATGCACGAACGCTTTAGCGTGAGTAGCGCGCCCGGGCAAAAAGTCACAAATATCGGATTGAAAATGTCACAAATATCGGGTTAGAAAAGTCACATTTATCGGGTTAAAAAGCTTACATTTATCGGGTTGATATGTTATAATTTAAGTATGGAAAACTACTTTAATCGTTTTATGGATAAAACTCTGCAAGCCCGCCTAAAGGAATCAGGCGCTATTTTAATAACCGGCCCAAAAAGCTGCGGAAAGACAGAAACTGCCATTCAAGCGGCAAAAAGCATTGTTCGTTTAGATACTGACGATGAAATTCGCGCCTTAATGGAAGTTGACCCAAAAGCAGTTTTAAAAGGCGCTGTCCCTCGCTTACTCGATGAATGGCAGGAATTTCCCCAAATATGGAACTATATCAGGCGTGAAGTAGACGATAGAAAAAAGAAAGGGCAATTTATACTCACAGGCTCTGCTAATCCAGAAGAACGAGCAAGACTTCATTCCGGCGCAGGACGCTTTTCCGTACTCCGCATGAGGCCTATGTCATTTTACGAAAAAGGCTGGTCTACAGGCGAAGTAAGTCTAGCAAAAATAATGAAAGGCGGTAAACCTGCTTCAGATCAAGTTAATTTTAGCCTTGATGAACTTGCCGAAAAAATAAC
>WQXC01000004.1 GCA_009785045.1 Treponema sp.
AATGTAGGACATGCAGATTTTGTTGACGACATTAGCGGAAACTGGTGGATGGTTCTTCTTGCATCCCGTCCGTCAGATGGAGTCTGCCCTCTTGGCAGAGAAACATTTATGGTTCCTATATTCTGGGAAAATGACTGGCCGTTTGTTGTTACAAAAACCGGTTTAATTGAATCTGAATATGCTCTTCCTCAATTGCAGAAAGAAAACAGATGGAGCCATGAACATTCATGCGATCATTTTAACGGCAAGCTGCCTGTAAACTGGCTCGTTCTTCGTATGCCTGTAAATGAAAAAGATGCTGCCTATGGCTATTCAGATAAAACCGGCGCGCTTCGGCTTTTTCTTAAACCAGAAACTATGCGCGGAAGAGGTCATCCCGCTTTTGCCGGAAGAAGAATCAGACACAAAGATTGGGCATTTTCTGCTGCGATTGAATTTACGCCAAAAGCCAATGGTGAAACAGCGGGAATAATTTTAATGCAAAATGAGGACTATCATTATAAACTTGAACTTTGTTTTTCTTCCGGCAAAACACAATTAAGATTAACTAAAGCTGCCGGTAAAGAAAAACCGGATGAAGTAATCGCTTCTTTGGATATTCAATCAACACTTCCGTCTGTTTTGGCTGCCACATGCAAAGATATGGAGCTCGCTTTCTTTTATGGCAAGGATCAATATTCATTAAATCATTTTAACTGCGGCGATTCAGTTACGGCGCATATTTTAAGCACTGAATATGCAGGGGGCTTCGTAGGTAGCCTTTCCGGTGTCTTTGCATCATCAAACGGAAAGAACTCAAATAACTACGCCGACATACTTTGGGCGGAATACAGAGGTTTATAATGAAAGAACTAATATCTCCATTTATAAGTAATGGAATGGTTATGCAGCGTGATGTTCCCTTTCCAGTCTGGAGTAAAAAAAACATAACCATAAATTTTCTGGGAAAAATATACAAAGCGCAGCCTTTAAACGGAAAATTTTTAATAACAATTGATCCTGCCGAAGCCGGCGGACCTTACGAAATGGAAATTTCTTCTGATTCCGGCTCTGTTGTAATAAAGGATATTTATTATGGTGATCTTTGGCTTTGCTCGGGGCAAAGTAATATGGAAATGCAAATGGATCGCCTCCATGATGATTTTAATGAAGAATGGCTGATTAAGGATTATCCTCTTGTAAGACAGTTTAAAGTGCCGCAGGAATGGGATTTTTCCGCTCCCCGCGAAGATTTAACAGGCGGCAGCTGGATTCAGCCGTCAAAAGAAAGACTTTCTGAATTTGGCGCAACTCCGTGGTTTTTCGCAAAAAATTTATACGAAAAATATAAAATTCCAATAGGTCTTGTAATGACAGCCTGGGGAGGCACACCGGTTGAATCGTGGATGAGTGATGCTGCTCTTGCGGATTTTCCAGAAAAAATCGCCGAAGGCAAACAATATGCAAGCGAAGAAAAGCGAAATGAAATAGCCGCTACAACAGGAGCTGCTATTCAAAAATGGGAAACCAATCTTTCGCATGATGATGAAGGTAAATCAAAAAAATGGGAAAATCCGCAAACGGATATTTCCAGCTGGGACGAAATTAAACTGCCAGGCAATTTTTCGGATGCCGGTCTTGTTAATTTCAGCGGAGTAATCTGGCTTGCAAAAGAATTTGATGTATCAGCGGGTTTTGCATCTCAGGATGCCAAAGTGTGGCTTGGAACAATTGTAGATTCTGACACCGTTTACATAAACGGAACCGAAATCGGAAACACAGGCTATCGTTATCCGCCGCGTAAATACATTCCAAACAACCTTATTAAACAGGGAAAAAACCGCATTGTTATAAGAGTTGTATGCAATAACGGCGAAGGCGGAGTAACTTCCGATAAGCCATTCCGGATATTTACAGATAAAGAATCGGCAGAACTTTCCGGAACATGGAAGTATAAAACCGGCGCAAAAGCGCAAACACGCCCGAATGAATTTTTCTTTCAGCGTATGCCAATGGGAAACTACAATGCCATGATTGCACCGGTTTTAAAATTCCCGTTTAAAGGCGTTATCTGGTATCAGGGAGAGTCCAACGAATCCGCTGCGCATGAATATAACAAATTATTCTGCTCTATGATAAAAGACTGGCGTAAAAATAATGGCAGTGAATTACCGTTTCTTTTTGTTCAATTACCGATTTTCTGTCCGGTATCTGATAATTATGAACAGGCGCATTGGGCAGTTTTACGCGAAGCGCAGGCACAGGTTTTATCTTTACCCGCAACCGGCATGGCTGCAGCCCTTGAGCTGGGCGAATGGAACGACATACATCCTATCAATAAAAAAGATGTAGGTTACCGGCTTTTCCTTGCGGCAGAAAAAACATTATTTGGCGTAAAAAATACATCGCCGGGACCAATGTTACAAAACTTTGAACTTCTGGAAAATAAAATTCTTTTGCATTTTAATAACTGCGGTATTGGATTAAATATTGATGCTCCCTCCTCTGACGCTTATTTCAGTGTAATTGGAACTGACGGTCAGGTACGTCTTCCGGGAAAAATCGAAAATAATGACACTATCAGTATTGATATTTCATCTGTAAAAAATCCAAAAAAAGTTCTTTATGCATGGGCAGATAATCCGCGCGACAGGCAATTGTTTAACAGTGACGGATTACCTGTTATTCCGTTTAGAATAGAACTCCCGTAAGGAAAAAACAATGTTTAATGCTGCACAGACAAAAGACGCCATTATAGCCTGGATTCAAGAATTCTTTAAAAACAGTGATTGTTGTGTAGTAATCGGTATCAGCGGCGGCAAAGATAGTTCCATTACGGCGGCGCTCTGTGTGCAGGCTCTTGGCGCAGACAGGGTTTTCGGTGTTTTAATGCCTCAGGGAAACCAGCACGATATTTCGTTTTCTCATGAACTTGTTGAGCATTTGGGGATAAAACACATAGTTGTCAATATTAAGGTCAGCATAGATGCTCTGATATCAGAACTCAATAAAAGCGGACTGCAGGTTAACAGGCAGGCTATTATAAACACTCCTGCCAGAATCAGGATGACAACGCTTTATGCAGTTTCGGCAGCAGTAAACGGCCGTGTAGCCAATACCTGTAATTTAAGCGAGGACTGGGTAGGATATTCGACCAAATACGGCGATTTAGCCGGTGATTTTAGCCCAATGTCCCAGCTAACCGTTACAGAGGTAAAGGCAATTGGCAGGGAACTCTCTTTACCTGCCAAATTCACCGATAAAACCCCGGAAGACGGGCTTTCTGGTCTAAGCGACGAAGAAAACCTGGGATTTTCCTATGATGTTCTTGACAGATATATCCGTGAAGGCATATGCGAGGATCCGGTAATAAAAGATAAAATTGACAAACTGCACAAGGCAAATTTGCATAAACTGGAATTAATTCCATGTTACAAATATACTTGACACTTTAACCCAAAATATAGGAAAATTAATGTAACTAAGCTGAAAAACGGCTTTTTAATGGTTATATTATATACTAAGGAGTTATCCTATGGCAAAACGATTAATAATTCTGGCATTACTTACCGGTCTTATCATTGGCACTGCCTTCGCGCAGACAGCAAGAAGTCATATCACCGAGGGTCAGGATCACATGAGGGAACAAAAATACGCTGAAGCGGTTGCGTCATTTGAGGCGGCTCTGAAGCTTGAACCTCGAAACAGACAGGCTTCTACTCTGCTTAGAGAAGCGCAGGAAAAAAGAATGGAGCAAACATTCAATCAGGCGCAGGGACTTCATCAGGCAGGAAATTTTGCAGATGCGATAACGCAGTATAATCTTGCAATTCGATTCGCGCCTCCTGGACAAAATACCCGTTCCATACAGTCACGCAGAGACGAAGCTCAAAAAGCTCTTCAGGAGCAGGAACAGCAGGCGCAGGAAGCGACAGCGCGCGATCGCAGCGCATCGTCACGGCAGGCTGTCCAAAGAGCGAATGAGCTCTTTATTTCGGGGCAGTATACCCAGGCAGCGGCTGAATACGAAAATGCAATCGGTATCGGCGGCTTAAATACCGCTGAAGCAAACGATGCACAGCGCCTGTTAAAAGAATCACAGGATATTATCGCAAAGATCCAATCTTATTCCCGCACCCTGCGCGATGACGATTTTGAAGTTTCTCAGAACAGGGATGGAAAAATAACAATTGTCAAATATAAAGCAACAGAAAAAAGAACTGTAAGCATAGGCGGCAATAATCATACATTGTATGTCGGTATTCTTAATGTTGTAATTCCAGCAAGGCTTTATACGACAGAAGTAACAACCATTGGCAGCGGAGCTTTTAGAGACACAGGAATTACAAGCGTTGTAATTCCGGATACTGTTGTAGAAATCGGCGCCGGCGCATTTAGCGCAAACAAACTGGAAAGAGTAACTCTTGGAAGAGCAGTCAGAATCATCGCAGGCGGAACATCCGAAGGTCAGATTGAAGTATCTGAACCCGGAGCTTTCGAAGGCAATGCGCAATTAGCCGAAGTTATTATTCCAAATACAGTAACAGAAATTGGAGCAAGAGCTTTCAGGGACTGCGGTTTAACAAGTGTAACATTCGGCACCGGCATTCAATCAATCGGGGAAAGCGCATTCAGAAATAATAAATTAACAGTAATGGCTCTTCCTGCAAATCTAAAGACCATACGCCGCTATGCATTTAACAATAATCAGATTCAATCATTAACTATCCCCAACGGCGTTGAAATTATCTATCATGGCGCATTTACAAATAACCCTATGACCACATTAATTATCCCTGTGTCATTGGCAACATTGGTCAGAATAGACAATATTGAAAGCCCGCGTATTGGCGGCGACCATGAACGCCATGGCGATTTTATTCCTTCTTTTCCGGATTCTCTTACAAGAGTCACGCTTCCGGCAAATATGCATGCAAACAACATGAAAAACTTTGTAGAAAACCTTCAGAACTTCTACATAAGTCAGAACAGAGTTGCAGGTATTTATGTCAAGCAGGGTCATTCTGTAGTCTGGGCAAGAAACTAGTATATTATAAATGGAACCTGTCATTCTTGCCTCCGGTTCACCTCGGAGGCAGGAATTTTTTAAACTGCTTGGATTGCCGTTTAGCGTAATATCTGCAGACATCGACGAAAGCCTTTGTACCCACACAGACCCGGAAAAACTTACCCTTGAACTTGCTAAAAGAAAAGTAGAAAAAGTTTTACATGATTTAAACCCTCCTCCGCCGTGGATTTTCGGAGCAGACACAGTTGTAACCATTAATAATAAAATCCTGGGTAAACCGGAAAACCGCAATGAAGCCGCAGAGATGATAAGAGAATTATCCGGGTGTCAGCATAAGGTGGTTACCTCCATGGCTTTATACAACGGACGAAAAAAAATAATAGACTGCCGCAGCGCTTCTTGTACTGTTCTTTTTTCATCATTAAATGAATCGGAAATTAACTGGTATCTTGATACTAATGAATGGCAGGGGGTGGCAGGCGGATATCGATTACAGGGACTTGCCTCCTGTTTTATAAGTAATATATCGGGGTCTCCAAGCACCGTTGTGGGCTTGCCATTAAATGAGTTTTATGTCATGCTTAAAGATAACGGCTATCCGTACTTGACCGTAGGTCGGTTGGATGCTGAATTTCCGTCCGACCACTTAAAATGACAAGGTCTTAAATACCTGGATTTTTTACTTTTTAAGCTTATTTTAGCTAAGATTAAAATATCCGTAAAATCGTCATTTTAAGTGGTCGGATGAGATATAGTGATGGCAGGGTTTTTATACTCAAAAACCCAATATTAGGAGGAAACTTTGGCTGTAGTTACCATGAAAAATCTCCTTGAATCAGGAGTACATTTCGGCCACCAGGTGAAGCGCTGGGATCCAAGGATGAAGAAATATATCTTCGCCGAGAGAAACGGTATTCACATCATCGATCTGCAAAAAACGATCCAATCCATTAAAGATGCCTATGACGCGGTTCGTAAAACCGTAGCGGCAGGAAAAACCGTCCTTTTTGTAGGAACCAAAAAACAGGCTCAGCAGGCTGTTCAGAAAGAAGCCGAACGCTGCGGAATGTTTTACATTAACAACCGCTGGCTTGGCGGTATGCTTACCAATTTCGTAACAATTAAAAAATCCCTATTACGTCTTAAAAAACTTGAAAAAATGGAAGTCGATGGAACTTTCGAAAATCTGACAAAAAAAGAAATTGCTTCTCTTGGCAAAGAGCGCATTAAGCTCCAGAAAAACCTGGGCGGCATTAAAGAAATGAAGGAACTTCCCGGAATTCTTTTTATCATCGATACAAGAAAAGAAGCTATCGCAGTTGCCGAAGCGCAGCGCCAGGGTATTCCAATTGTCGCTGTTGTAGATACTAACTGTAATCCGGAAGGCATTAACTTCCCTATTCCGGGAAATGATGATGCAATAAGGGCGATTACCCTGTTTACACAAATTATCGCAAACGCTGTTGTTGAAGCAGACAACGAAGTCGGTCTTAAGATCATCGAAACACTCGGCGACGAAGATGAGGATATGGAAGGCTTAATGAACGATGCTTCCATGAAAGAAGAAGACAGGGAAATTGACATTGAAAAATACACAACCGAAGAAGCTTACAGAGCTGCAAAAGAAGATGAAAAAGTCGATGATGACGACGAAGAACCTCAAATTCAGGTTGATGTTGATAAAATTTATAACGACGAATAATTAACAAATTAAGGAGATTAATATGGCAGATATAACCGCTAGTGATGTAAAAAGACTCCGTGAAAAAACCGGGGCAGGTATGATGGAATGCAAAAATGCGCTTGTTGAATTTGACGGTGATTTTGCAAAAGCGGAAAAAAGTTTAAAAGAAAAAGGACTTGCCGCTTTGGAAAAAAGAGCCAGCCGCGCTACTAATAACGGAAAAGTTTTTATTAAAATGAAAGACGATGGTTCATCAGTTGTATTGGTTGAACTCAATGCAGAAACCGACTTTGTCGCGAGAAACCCCGAATTTATAGCAGTTGGCCAAACAATCGCAGCTCAGGCTCTGGATAAGGGTATAACAAGTCCTACAGATGAACTGAGCGGTATGGTTCAGGATCTTGCAACTAAAATCCGCGAAAAAATGGGTTTAAAAAGACTCTGTATGGTAAAAGCTTCATCGAATGAATATCTTGTACAGTATATTCACGGAGACGGAAATATCGGCGTTGTAGTAAAATGCGAATCCGATAAACCGGAAATCTTTAAGGACGAAGAAGTAAAATCCTTTATCTTTTCATTGGCATTGCACATTGCTGCATTTAATCCTGTTGCAATTGATCGCACAAAAATCGATCAAGCCTGGCTTAAAGAGCAGGAAGGTATTTTTAAAGTACAGATGGAACAGGACGAAAAACTTAAAGGTAAGCCGGAAAATGTACTTACAGGAATACTTGCCGGTAAGGTAACAAAATATGTCAGCGAAATCTGCCTTATGGAACAAGGTTATGTAAAAGATGAAAAACTAACCGTTGCCAAAGCAATAGAAGAATGCGGCAAAAAAGCCGGTGCCAAACTTACAGTAATCGATTACATTTACTACAAAGTGGGCGCTGAATAGAGGTAATTATGCAGGATGTTATATCTTCCAACGAAGAACGGATGAAAAAAACAGTGGTAAGCCTTAAAGAAGGGTTTGCCACTCTTAGAACAGGCAGAGCTTCCGCTTCGCTGTTTGACAGAATACGTGTTGACGCTTACGGAGAGAAATCGCCACTTAATCAGGTTGCAAATATTTCTGTTCCGGAAGCCCGGCTTATTGTTATTCAGCCATGGGATAAAAATCTTATCACAGAAATTGAGAAGTCCATTAGGTCTTCTGAATTATCATTAAATCCGTCCAATGACGGCAAAGTTATCCGTATTTCAATTCCGCCGCTGACAGAAGAAAGGCGCAAGGAACTTGTTAAGCTCGCAAAAAATCAGGCTGAGCAATCCAGAGTTTCAATTCGCAACATTCGCAGGGACGGCAATGAAGATCTTAAAAAATTGCTTAAAGACACAAAAATTACAGAAGATGACGAAAGCAAAGGAACTGTAGAACTGCAAAAACTAACCGACAGCTATATAAGTCAGGTTAATCAGGTTCTGGAAGAAAAAGAAAAAGAAATAATGGAAGTGTAATGGAAAATAATATCCCTGCTCATGTAGGCATTATCATGGACGGAAATGGCCGCTGGGCAAAACAGCGGGGACTTGTCCGAACGCAGGGACATCTTGAGGGTTTAAAAGCTGCAAAACGAATTGTAAAAGCGGCAAGCGAATCCGGGATTAAGTACCTTACACTTTACGCATTTTCAACGGAAAACTGGAAACGTGCAGAAGAAGAAGTTGGCTTTATAATGGGTCTTGTAAAGCAGTATCTTCGCGCAGAATTCGATTTTTCCAGGCAAAACCGGATTCGTGTCCGCCATGCAGGAGACTTCTCGGGTCTTCCGCCGGATATTCAAAAAGAAATATCCGATTCCATCGCAGACACAGCCGGTTTTGACGGAATGCAGGTAATCCTTGCCATAAATTACGGCGGCAGGGACGAAATTATACGCGCAGTCAGAAAATTTACTGCTGCCAATAAAGCCGGTGAAAATATCAGCGAACAGGACATCTGCGCGTATCTTGATAATCCTGATGTCCCTGACCCTGATATGATTATACGAAGCGCAGGCGAATACAGAACAAGTAATTTTTTGTTGTGGGAAAGCGCTTATTCAGAAATGTATATTTCTGATAAACTATGGCCAGACTGGGATAAAGAGGATTTGGCAGCAGCTATTGCCAATTTTCAAAAACGCGAACGCCGTTACGGCGGTATCGCTACAAGGTGAAAAGATATGAAGAAACTGATTGAACGTTTATTAATATTTTTTATTGGTATTCCCGCAGTATTCGCTCTCGTTCTTTTTCTTCCCTACTACAGTAATCTTGCCTTAAATCTTGTTGTAATTTTCTTTTCCGGAATTGGAGCAGTTGAATTTTCTTCTATGCTGGAAAAAAAGAATATCCGTATATCAAAAATCGAAAGTTTCATTCTTGGAGCATTGGCGCCTTTGGCTGTAACACTTAATATAAGCTTTGGATTACCTGAATGGATTGTACCGGCAATTATTATGGCAGGCGCCGGATGGTCTTTAGTATCCAGAGTTTTTTCCCGCGTTACAGAGTTAGATAATATTACAAATCAAATTACCGGCGGATTTGCCCTTCTTCTGTATCCAGGATTTTTTATGTGCTGGCTTGTATATATGAGCGGATGGGGAAATCCTTCTGCAATTCTTTTGTTTCTTTTAATTACTTTCGGCAACGATTCCATTGCATGGCTTTTTGGCACATTATTTGGAGCCAATAACCGCGGTATAATTGCAGTAAGCCCCAACAAGAGCATAGCCGGATTTATCGGTGGATTGCTCGGCTCTTTAATTGTTGCCATTGGCGCAGTTTTTGTTTTTCCCCATATTTTTCCAATATGCACAGAATGCACTCCCTTTATTTATCTGCTTATATACGCTTCTTTTATCGGGTTTTGCGCCGGGATTGCAGCAATGCTTGGCGATCTTGCTGAATCGGCAATAAAAAGAAGCTGTGATTTTGTAGATTCAGGAAATTTCATACTTGGGCGCGGCGGTGTTCTTGATTCAATTGATTCAATCGCTTTTGCGGCTCCCATGTTCTATCTATTGTTTAGCTTCTTCTTTAATGTCTGAAAAAAAACGAATTGCGGTTTTAGGCGCAACAGGCTCAATTGGAAAAAGTTCTCTTGATATCATTTCACGCGATAAAGACAATTTTGAAATAGTTTTATTAAGCAGCCACCAAAGCCGCCAAAAACTTGATAATTTAAAAGATCAATTCCCTTCTGCCGTTTCCTGTCTTACCAGTGAAGAAAACGGTACAGAAAAACTTTTATCCGCTATCTCAGATATTAAACCGGACATAACAATAAACGGCATTTCCGGCGCTGCCGGTTTAAAACCCTCTCTGGCAGCAATTGAAGCAGGATCTCATCTTGCGCTTGCCAACAAGGAAACAATTGTAATGGCAGGACAGCTTGTCATGGGTCTTGCTAAAGAAAAAAAAGTGAATATAATTCCTGTGGATTCTGAACATTCTGCGATATTTCATTTGTTAAAATTTTTTACTGAAGAAACTCACACGGATGCACGAAGACACGAAGAAAATAAAGAGAGTTTAATTAGTGAAGTAATTCTAACAGCCTCAGGCGGACCGTTCAGGAATTATACTTTGCAGCAAATGGAAAAAGTTACAGTACAGGATGCACTCGCCCACCCCACATGGAATATGGGACCAAAAATAACGATTGATTCAGCATCAATGGCAAATAAAGGATTGGAAATAATCGAGGCATGCGTCTTTTTTAATTTAGCACCTGATAAAATTAAGGTTGTTATTCATCCGCAAAGTATTGTCCATTCTATGATCCGCCTTTGTAATGGTGTTATTTATGCTCAGCTTTCAAAACCGGACATGCGTCATCCCATTCATGATGCAATATACTGGCCTGTAACTACTCCATCAACACTTGAACCTGTCAGTTTTGATTCACTTACTCTGGAATTTATAAAACCGGATATAGTTAAATTTCCCATGTTAAATCTTGCCTGGGAAGCAGCAAAAAAAGGCGCACTTTACCCTAACGTTTACAATGCTGCAAACGAAATTGCTGTTGCTGCCTTTTTAGAACAGAAAATAAGATTTCTTGATATACCTAAAATAACTGAACATGTTTTACAGAAAGACTGGTCAGCAAATAACCTCGAACTGGAATCTATATTAGATACTGATAAAAACGCCCGCTTAATAGCAAAGAAATATATAGAATAATAATTATTAATATGATACTATAATCACATGTTAATAGCAAAAATTGCATTGGGACTTTTTGGTCTTGGAGTTGTTGTATTTATTCACGAACTTGGCCATTTTCTTGCTGCCCGTTTCGTTGGCATTAATGTAGACGCTTTTTCCATTGGATGGGGAAAACCTATTCTAAAAAAGAAAATCGGTAATACCGAATACCGCCTTGGCATGTTCCCCATCGGCGGATACTGCAAAATGCAGGGAGACAGCGATCACTCTAACGAAGCGTACGAAAATCTGGAAAAGGGAATTGAACCTGAAAAAGGTTCGTATCATGCGGCAAGCCCTGCCAAAAGAATTCTTGTCTGTTTAGCAGGCCCTCTTTTTAATTTAATTTTTGCCATAATTTTGCTTTGTTTCCTTTGGGGTTTTGGGTTCGAAATAAAAACTCTTGATAACAGAATTGTTCTTGCTTCTGAAGTCACAGAAGAAATCTATCCTGCGGATATTGCAGGTCTTAAAACAGGTGATCGCATTATAGAAATAAACGGTAAAAAAGTATCGTATTACCATGAAATACAGGAAAACATTGCATTAAACCCGGAAAAAAACCTTCCAATTACAATAGACAGAGACGGAGAGATTTATCATTTTCGTATAACTCCTTCTCTGGATAAATCTACAGGTACTGGAAAAATAGGCGTTTATTTCTGGACAGATACTGTAATAGATACTGTATTCGAAGACAGTCCTGCAATGAAAGCCGGCATTAAACCCGGGGATATAATTACTGCTGCCAACAGCCTTCCTGTTCAAAACAGCATTGATCTTTTAAAAATAATGGAACCAAGACCGGATCAGCTTGTTCTTGATATCGATCGCAGCGGTATTTCGCAGCAAGTTATATTAAACAGTGAAGATTTTGAAAAAGAGTTAGGTATTACGTGGGAAATAATAAAATACCGCACTCCTAACCTTTCAATTCCGGCTGCAGTTGCAAAAGGCGTAAAAGAAGGCTATAAAACACTTGTAATATCCATTACAAGCTTAAGACTGTTATTTAAAGGCATCGATTTAACGCAGGCGGTATCCGGGCCTGTTCGTATCACTTACATGATGGGTGATATGGCAGCACAGGGTTTTGGTCAGGGAGTTGGAACAGGTTTCCGGTTTCTGATTGATTTTATTGCCCTAATTTCTATAGCAATCTGCGTGATGAACCTTCTTCCTTTGCCAATTCTTGACGGAGGCATGATTATTCTTTTTCTTGTAGAAATTATACGAAAGAAACCTGCTTCTCCAAAAGCTATATCAATTTTTCAAACATGCGGCATGGTAATTATTTTTACATTAATGGCCTTTGCACTGTTTGGTGATATTATGTATTTTATACGCCGTTAAAACAGGAAGTATACATGAAAAAAAACATTACATGTTTATGCGGTACAAATATCTCCTTTGAATATGAAGAAGAAATCGATCTTGATTTAAAACCGGAAATATTAAAATCTATTTTTAACGGAACATTTATGAGTTCAAACTGCGGCTATTGCGGCAAGAAGCATAAACCAGAATATAAAATATTAATATCCTGGAAATCCAAAAATCTGAATATGGAAGTGCTTCCGGAACTTGATCGCGGTGAATTTTTCAGAAACAAAAAAGATAACCCGGCATTCGAAACAATCATTGGTTTTCCGGAAATGGCTGACCGCCTGGCTGTAATTAACGACAGCCTGGAACCTGTAATTATAGAGACATTAAAATATTATCTATTGGAAAAAGCCGCAGAAAATTATCCCGATAATGACGTTAATGTATGGTACCACTGCAAAGGATCCAATGGCATAGAATTTCATCTTGATGGAATCAGGCAAGGCGAAGTTGCTGTGATGAGAATTCCGCATGAAATTTACGATAAGACTTCTGAAGACTACAAGAAACACCCCAAAAACGGAGTGTTCCCGGCATTGCGTGTAAGATCTTATTTATCAGTTCAGAATTTATTACGTCCGGATGCTTTAAAGTAGATATATTTTAATCGTGAGCCGGGTTTTTCTTTACCTTTTTTATTGCCTGTGTTACAGCCTGTTTAACACTGTCTGCATATGCCTTTTCTGTCATTGCCTGAGAAGCATAAAGAGCTCCAAGCAGCGAGAAACGATACAACGGCTTAACTGAGTTCAACGCAATCGCAGCAATATCAACGATACACTCATTGCAGCGGCACATTACTTCCTGTTTAGATTTAAGTTGATATTCAAGTTCACGGATAACCATGACTTCTGCTTCATTTTTAAGCAGATCAAAATCATATTCATCAATAAAAGACATATTACCCCCTGCAATAATATTATACCATATTTTTAATTTTTAGCAAGTGTTATTAAGTTACATTATCAGAAGATCGTTCTTTTGTCAAAGGCGCAAATTTGGCATATTTTGTTATCATTTCCAGCTTTACCACGCCTGTTGGGCCGTTCCTTTGCTTTGCAATTATTAAATCGGTAGGAATTACATCAACCGGAGCCGGTTTATCATCTTCCTTGTCCTTTTTATTCTTTTTGGGCTGTTCCCGGTTTAAAAACAGGACTAAGTCCGCATCTTGCTCAATTGAGCCGGAATCCCTTAAATGTGCCAGTGTAGGCGCTTCCCATTGAGCATCACGGGTTAACTGGCATAAAACTACAATTGGGATATGCAGCTCGCGGGCAAGGCTTTTAAGAGAGCGTGAAATACTGGAAATTTGTTCATATCTTGGCAGCGAGCTATTTTCATGCCCGATAAGACCCAAATAATCAACAAAAATAATCTGAATATCCTGTTGAGCGCGGAGTTTTCTTGCCTGAGAACGCAGATTTAAAAGATTCATATTCGGAATATCAACAATATGAAAAGGCGCTTCGTATATAAGTCCCATTACATCAATAATTTTTTTAAAATCTGCTGTACTTAAAAACCCGCTTCTTAAATTTTGGGCCTGAACCATTGCTTCACTGCTTATTAAGCGCTGAACAAGCGCAATATTTGACATTTCCAAAGAAAAGAAAGCGATAGGTATCTTTTGATGAAAAGCCATACTTGATGCCATATTTAAAGCAAGAGCAGTTTTTCCTACAGAAGGTCTTGCGCCGATAATTATAAACTCATCACGCTGAAAACCCGATGTCATTTGATCCAGTTTTTCATAACCGGATGAAATACCAGTTATCGGATTTTTTGACTTCATGACAGTTTCTATAATATCTATTGTTTCTTTTAATACTTCGCCGATTTTCCTTGCAGAAAATACCTGTCTGTCATCACTAAGCTCAAAAATATGCTGCTGAACTTCTTCCAGAACTTCTTTTGCTTCTTTTGACTCATCGTATGCATTTACTCCAATCTTTGACGCAACGCTCAAAAGCGATCTTTTAAGGGAGTAATTCTTTACCATTTGGGCGTAGTAATCTATATTTGCACTTGAAGGAATAACAGTTGTAAGACTTGAAACATACGATGCACCGCCGGCTTCGTCAAGTTTCCCCATCTGTTTTAATTCCTGAACAACAGTCTGGATATCCGGACGAAGACCTTTGCCGTCAAGGCTCATTATTGCTTCATAAATTCTTGTATTCGCTCTTGAATAAAAATCCGCAGGACGCAAGTGCAGTTGAATTGCCGCTGATAATGCTTCGTTATCTGTTAACAGACTGCCAAGGGCAGCCTGTTCCAGCTCATCATCATGAGGAGGTGTTTTATCCCTTATCGCTTGAGCCATCCATCCTCTCTGCAGATAATAATTTATTCAGTTTCTTTGGCGGAAGCTTCTTCTGCGTTTTCTGCTGTTTGTGTTTCTTTTGCCGGATTCTCTTCTTTTCGTTCATCCCTTCTTCCGCGTCTTGGAGCCGGTTTTGCAGCAGGAGCTTCTGTTTTAATTTCTGCAGCTATAATGTTTACAGAAATTTCTGCAGATTGGTTTTCGTATAGTTTAATTATTGCTTTATATTTTCCAACGCTCTTAAAACCATTTCCGGCAAGTTCTATGCGTTTTCGCTCTATCTGGAATCCGTTTTTAGCAAGTTCATCTGCAATAGTCTGGTTTGTAACCGCACCGTATAACTTTCCGTTTGCTCCTGCCGGCATAGTAAGGGAAAGTTCAAATGAGTCAAGTTTTTCTTTAATGCCTCTTGCGTCAAGGCGCTTTTGTTCCTTGCGCGATTCTATTTCTGCTCTGCGGCCTTCGATAATTTTAATCATTCGCGGCGTGTAAGGCAGCGCAATCCCTCTGGGGAACAGATAGTTACGCGCGTAACCTTTTGCTACCTCTTTTACATCTCCCTCTTCGCCGAGAGTTGCAAGATCCTTGTTCAAAATAACTTTCATACCGAGCTCCTTCGATACGCTGTACAAATAATACAATGTATCAAAAATATCCTGAAAAGTTTTACAGGATAAAAATAAGTTCAGCCGCAAAAAAGCAGCTGTTTGTTTTTCTGACCAGTTAAATTATTGGTCAGGCCCCGGAGTAGAGGCTCTTGGCGTCCTTAAAGACAGCCAATTATCTGCAATACCTAATATAATCAAACCCGCAAGCACAAACATGTTTAACGGGCTGAATACCAAAACAATAACCAAAACGCTGATAACTAAACGGAAAACGCTTGTACGGCATAACATCCAATGCATCAGAATACCTGCGCCCTGCGCAAGGAATATTATAGCACAAATAACAAATACATTCCATGCTGCAATTTCTATGATTTCTATCTTTAATGTCCTTGTCATAAGAATGGATATTAGAGCTCCAATAAACACCCAAATTGTGCTGGAAGGCGCAAAAAACGCAATTAATCCTGTATCTATTCTTTGTTTTTTAACTATCGAGACAACGGTAAGCGCTATCTGACGGTTAATATAAAACAGAATAAACATACTAATTACAGAACCGCCGCGCAAAAGAAATGCTTTTGCCGTTTCTACCATGGCATCCGGAGATAACATCGGAAATGAATTCATAATCCTTGTAACATCACCTTCCGGAACAGGATTCGTCCGTACGCCAAACAGTTCAACGGCTATTTCATGAAACATTTCAAAGAATCTTATAGACGGATGATTAATATAAACAAGAAAAGTAATTGCGCTTACAACTGAAGCCGCAATAAAGCGATACAATGTTCTAAAATTTTTTCCGCCGATAATCCAGGAAAAACCCAGTAAAGCCGTTAAAAAGTAAATAACAGGCAGAATACCGCCTGTTTCACCAGAGTTTGAAATTCGGGAGATAAGAGTGTATATAACAGTCGCTGCCGCTGCAATTATAAAAGTAACAGTAAATGAACCTGTCACAATAATTGCATATCCCAAAGGTACAAGATAGAAAAAAGAAAGAAAACCTGTATTCATAAACAAAACACTCAAGCCGGTACAAATGGCTATTGTAATCAGCGATGATTTTGTTATTTGAATATCTCCCGGGAGAACAGCCTTTGGAATGCCTGCTCCCGCGGCAGTGCTTTCTTCTTCCTGAAGCATATTTTCTTATTCGGCTACGTATGGCAGAAGAGCTATGCTTCTTGCCTGTTTAATTGCCAAAGCCAGAGCGCGCTGATGTTTTGCACAAGTACCTGTAATTCTGCGCGGAAGAATCTTTCCCCTTTCTGTGATAAACCTGCGAAGAGTATCCGCTTCTTTATAGTCTATCTTCATTTTTTGAGCGCAAAACTTGCAAATCTTTTTCTTGAAAAAGACTTTTCCGCCTTTTCCTCCGCGTCCGCGATCATCGCCGTCGCGATCATCCATATGCATATCCATTCCCCTGTCATGGCGGGAATGATGTTCGTTATCGTAATATTTATCATCTGACATAAAAAGCTCCTTGTTTCCTTAAATCAAATATTAAAATGGTATATCGTCAGTAAAACCATCATCTTTGGATGAACTGTAAGATTGTTCCTGCGTATTCTGGTTAGACGAATTATTGTTAGAACTCTGACGATCTGTGCGATCGCCTGAACCGGAGGATGACCCGCCGCCAAGCAGCTGAATATAGTTTGCAATAATTTCTACTTTTGATCTGTTTTGTCCGTCCTGCTGCATCGATCCTGACGAAGTTCTCCGTCAACACCAATCATTTTGCCTTTTACAAGGTAAGTCTGAAGGGATTCACCCTGCTTTCCCCACAAAACAATATCAAAGAAGTTTGCTTCATCTTCCCATTGATCGCCGTTTTTTTTGCGGCGGTTCACTGCGATGGAAAACTTGCAGACTGCTTGTCCGCCGGCGGTGTATTTTAACTCTGCGTCCCGTGTAAGACGGCCAATTAAAACAACATGATTAATATCAGCCATTTTAAACTCCTATTCCTCTATTCTTACAAAGAGAAATTTAAGAAGATTGGCATTAAGTTTAAACACACGATCCAAAATTGTAATTTTTGCCGGATCGGCTTTAATTACAAAAAGGACGTATTTTCCGCGTTTTCTTTTTTTGACTTCATAGGCGAGATCGCGATCTCCGAGTTCATCGGCTTTTTCTATCTCGACTCCGTTGGCTTGAAGATCGGAATTTAATTGATCCCGTCCTGCCCTGTTTTGGTCTTCTTCCAGCGGGAAGATAACCGTTAGTTCATATCGGCGCATAGTTCCTCCTTATGGCCATATGCCCGACCATATAATCTTAGATTAGGCGGCCGGGAAAGAGGTTCGCTTATAATGAGGTATAAGCTTGATAAAATACTAGCAAAAATAAGGATTTAAGGCAAGTACTAAAAAAGTCAATATAGGGGATTGACAATTATTTAATATATGTCATAATATTCCTATGGAAATAACAACATTACCCAGAATCATTCAAAAGAATGTAAGGGACAACCCAAATTGCGTTGCACAGTACAGTAAGGATAAAGACGAGGTTTTTCAACCTACAACCTTTACAGAAATGTACAACGAGATTCTCTCCTACGCAGCCGGATTAAAAGAAGAAGGAATTAAGCGTGGAGATCATGTCGGATTCGTTTCGGATAACCGGAAAGAATGGCTTATAACCAGTTTTGCCTTGCATTGCCTGGGAGCGGCGGATGTACCACGTGGATGTGATTCAATGGCCGAGGAGTTGGCATATATTATCTCTTTTGCAGACTGCAAAACTGCAGTGCTGGAAAACGAAGCACAAATGGCAAAGCTGCTGCCTTTACGTGCAAAAATGCCGCAGCTTTCAATGTTTATCATTATTGACAACGATTTTGATAAAAATCAGTATTCTTCCGCATTATCAGGAATTCGTGTTATTGGTTACAATGACATAATGGCGAAAGGAAAAGCCATAATTTCAAAAGATGGTGCAAAATTAATTGAGGCAGAAATTGATCAGGGTAAACCTGACGATCTTGCCACTATTATTTTTACATCAGGAACTACAGGCGAGCCCAAGGGTGTTATGCTGTCTCATAAAAACATCATTAATCAGCCTTTGGTTGCCAACCGTGTTCTGGGAAACAAACCTGGTGATATCTGGCTTACAGTACTTCCGGTTTGGCACTCTTTTGAACGAGCTGTACAATACATTTCGCTTTACGAAGGTGGTTCACTTGCATACTCAAAACCAATTGGCAAAATCATGCTTGCGGACTTACAAAAGATGCGTCCTACTTATTTAACAGCAGTACCCCGTCTTTGGGAAGCATTACGAGCCGGCGTATACCGCAATGCAGCAGCCAGCGGAAAAACAAAAGCATTAAATCTGTTTGTGAACATCGGCGGCGCTCATCAGAAGTTTAAAAATATGATTTTAGGAAGAATACCGCAGTTTAAAAAACGCTTTTTACCGCTGGATATACTTATCGCAATCATTCCGTTTTTATTGTTAAGTCCTCTTCGCGGTCTTGGAAATGCGCTTGTGTTTAAGAAAATTAAAAACATGCTGGGCGGCCGTCTAAAAGCCGGCGTTTCCGGAGGCGCAGCTCTTCCACAGGCTGTAGACAAATTCTTTGGCGCAGCAGGAATTATAATGATGGAAGGTTATGGTCTTACAGAGACCGCGCCTGTTGTAGCTGTACGGCTTTTCCATCATCCAGTTCCGGAAACAATCGGACCTCAGTTCCCCAATATGGAAGTAATAATTCGCGATATTGATACCGGTAACGAATTAAAACCCGGACAGAAAGGCGTTGTTTTTGCACGCGGTCCCCAAATTATGCAGGGTTACTATAAAAAACCGGATGAAACCAAAAAGGTTATTGATAGTGAAGGCTGGTTTAATACAGGAGATCTTGGTTTAAAAACATTTAAGGGCGAAATTAAGCTTACAGGCCGCGCAAAAGATACTATTGTTCTTATGGGCGGTGAAAATGTTGAGCCGGTTCCAATAGAGGATAAAATCCGTGATTCAATATATATTGATCATGCTGTAGTTATGGGACAGGATCAAAAATATCTTGCTGCTCTTATTGTTCCCAGCTTTGAAAATATTGAAGCATATGCCAAGGAAAATAACATTTCTTATATGGATATCGAAAGCCTTGTTAAAACACCGGAAATCAGGGAACTTATACAGGCCGAAATCACTGAACGTGTAAACCGCAAAACCGGTTTCCGCGGCTTTGAAATGATCTTCCGTTCAATACCGATTGGAAAACCATTCGAAGGCGGCAAAGAACTTTCCGGTAAAATGGATTATAAACGCCATTATATTAACGATGTATTCAAAAAAGAAATTGCTGAACTGTTTAAAGATTAATTAATACGGAATCTGACTACAGCCTGGCTTGCCAGGCAGTGGTCAGCCCCAATCCCCTACAAATAATATTTCCGGCTCAAGATTAAAACCAGTGGCGGCTTTTACCTTTGCTGTTACTTCGTCCATAAGAGCGCGTATATCTGCGGCTGCGGCATTTCCTGTGTTTATTACAATATTACCGTGGAATGGCGCGATTTGCGCACCTCCTATTTGTAAACCTTTTAGTCCAAGTTCATCGATAATCTGCCCTGTAGGTTTGCCAAAATCGCGGTTATTTTTAAAAGCTGAACCAGCGCAAGGAAAGCTGTAATGACTTTTTTCATAGCGATCTTCCCTGTTTTTATCCATCTCTATAAGTATTTTTTCTTTTTCGCCTTTTTTTAGTTTAAAATCAGCGCTTAAAATAATACAATCCATATTCTGGAATGGGCTTTGTTTATATCCAAATCCGGTTTTCTGCTCTGTTTCTATTCGTTTAATAATATATTCATTCTGCTCACGGACAATTATTTCTACCCAGCTTAATACATCCGATATCTCGCTGCCGTAACAGCGGGCATTCATCCATACTGCTCCGCCTATAGTTCCCGGCATCCCTGCAAGAAATTCAAGCCCGCAAAACCCTGCTGCTGCTGCATAATCTGCAACTTCATCTATTGTTGTTCCGCCTTTAAAAATCAGTTCTTCTTCCTGAGCGCATATTTTCCAGACACTTTCTCCGGTCCACCCGCTCATATCCAATACAATGCCTCGAATTCCTTTGTCACTTACAGCAATGTTGGCGCCTCCGCCAAGAATAAAAACAGGAATCCCGGCTGCATGTGTGCGATTTAACAAATTAATGCAAAATGAAGCAAAACCTTCACCGTCCGGACAAAGCCAGCAATCCGCAGGACCGCCCACTTTAAAAGTTGTATGTTCGCTCATTGGCTCATTGAAGCGGATTTCTGTCTCACACGGGGTTTCACTTAAACATTGTTCAATAATTTTTTGTATCATAATTTTCTTAAACTTCAGGAATATCTATTCCAAGTCCATCCGCAATTCGGCGGGCTTTTCTGGCTATACTTTCGTTTCTATCCTTGCTAAGGGTAATTATTTCTTCCCTTAACCCCTTAAGATCATTGTTTAAAGCCATATCAAGAGCATATAGTTTTTCCATAAGTGTTCCGCTTTGCATAAAGCGGCGGGCTACGCCTTCTACATCTGACCTGTTATTTTCTACTACAGCTTCGCCAACAACCCTTAAAAAGCCGTTATATAAATTTGTCTGGTTTTTAGTTTTTGCTTCATCCAGTTCAACCATTAGTTTTCCAAAATCCCTTCCCGCAGTATTTTTAATAAGCATATCTGCGGCAAGTATACGTACGCGATCTGCATTTTTTCTTTCCAGGAACAAGCTGCTAAGAGCTTCGACAGCCTCTTCGTTGGCTATGGCGCCAAGAGCGCGGATTGCTTCATCTTTAACATTGGGAACGTCATCGCGTTCAGCGCGAAAACGCAGGTAAGGAACAGCTGCTGTTAATTTTCTATCACGGCTTGCCTGCGCCGCTGCAATGCGGGTACGGTAATACGAGTCTCTGAATGCATCTAAAATTGCAGCATCAACAGCAGAGCCGGAGAACGGACCAAGCGCGGCGACTGCGGCTGAACGCACATTGGGATCGTTTGTTCCTATACAGCCAAGTATCGTATCAAGCCCTTTTGGGTCGCCTATTTTTGAAAGTGCGTTTAAAGCTGCAATCCGCAAGGGAATACGTTCATCAGTATTAGAGGCAATTTCGATAAGAAGAGTTACTCCGGCAGACGAACCTGTTTCGCCGATAGCGGCAATAATAATACTGCGGTTATCGCTGCCGGGATCGCGATCGTTATAATAATCTACAAGGAATTCAGCTGTTTCATCCGCTGCTTTTTTATCTGATGAGCTTGCGCGGCCAATAGCGCGAAAAGCTGTACTTAGGTAGCGTCTTTCTTCCGTTTCCAGAACATCCATTATTACATGCACTGCTTCAGATGCTTTAACACGACCCAGGTACTCAAGAGCCGAAAGAACTGTTTCGTTTGCTTCTTCATCACGATTTTCTATTGCTCTTATTGCGCGTTTTTCAAGACCGCTTTTTTCACGTTCACCGAAAAAAGCAAAAACACCGGTAAGTATTCTCATATTTCTGGATGTTTCAGTTAGAGTTATAAGTTCATTATCAAAATAATCAGCATTTTCTGATCTTAACGCCTGGATTAAACCTGCAATCTCAGTATCCGTACCATATTGGATAATATCCCGCCTGGATGCCTCGGTGTTCGCATTCTGCTGCGCATGTATGGGAAATGAAAGTAAGAAAATATTTAACCATAACATTGTAATAAATACGCAAGAGCTGCGTGCGGAAAACGTCCCCGCTTTGCGAGTTATTCCCGAGCAAAGTGGGGCGTGTTTCGGCACGCAGCCACTTATTTTTTCAAGGCATATATTTATATAGTTAATCATCATTACCCTCTTTATACATGGATAAGAACTCCTTCTTATACTCTAAAAACCTTCCTTCTGCTATAGCGTTACGGCAATTTGTTACAAGTTCGTTAATAAAATACAGATTATGATAAGTAGCCAGCATGGAATAAAGTATCTCTCCGGTCTTAAAAAGATGGCGCAAATATGCGCGGGAATACTCTTTGCAAATTTTACAGCCGCACTCTTTATCTATCGGCGTAAAATCAAAGGTATTTTCGGCCTTTTTTAAAGCAAATGGTCCTTTTCGGGTATAAACACGGCCATTTCGGGCTTCACGGGTAAGAATAACGCAGTCAAACATGTCTATTCCGTGTTCTATTGCGTTTAATATGTATTCTGGTGTGCCAATACCCATTACATAACGGGGTTTTTCTTCAGGTAAAAATGCAGCCGTATATGAAAGTGTTTCATGGAATAATTCTGCCGGCTCTCCAACAGAAAGACCGCCTATAGCAATTCCTGGAGTGCCGGAATTAATGCAGGTTTCTGCGCTTTGCTGCCTAAGGTCAGGAAAGAAATTGCCTTGTACAATACTAAAAAGGCTCCCTGAATATTTTCCATCTAAAGTAACTTCATTCCATTTATTAATTGCCCTGCCAAGCCAGTCAGTCGTAATCCTAAGCGCTTTTTCGCACTCTTTGCGGCTTGCCCCCCATGCTGAGCAATAATCAAGCTGCATCTGAATATCACTGCCAAGTATTGACTGAATTAATACAGCCTTTTCAGGGCTTATAAAATGTTTCGAGCCGTCTACATGAGACTGAAACCAGGCTCCTTCGTCACTAATTTTTCTTAATGCAGAAAGTGAATAAATCTGAAACCCTCCGGAATCAGTCAAAATATTCCTGTCCCAGTTCATAAATGAATGAAGCCCTCCGGCTTTCTCAATTACTTCTTCGCCGGGCCTTAAGTATAAATGATATGTATTTGAAAGAATAATATTAAAACCAATTTCTTTAAGGTCGTCTGTTTCAATAGCTTTAACTGTTCCGTTAGTTCCCACAGGCATAAAAACAGGAGTAGGAACATCTCCATGCGGAAGATGCAAAATACCCGTTCTTGCTCTACTTGAGCTGTCACGGTTTAAAATAGAAAAACGCATTATGTTTTTGCGCTTCGTAAAAGAAGCAATCCAATAAAAATAAATATTAAAACAGGAAACCATGCTCCTACAAACGGGTGAATGTAATTAAGTCCAGCCAATGTCATGCTTAACATTTCTGCAATATAATAAACAACTGCTACAGAAAGGCTTGTAAACAGGCTCATTAAAAGAATGTTTTTGCGAAATCTGCCTCCCATTGACACCGATAAAATCATAACTATAAGAGATGCAGCCGCAAAAGAAAAACGGTGATAATAATTCGCCTGTTCCTGACGATAAGGAAGACCTGCAGATCTAAGATCTCTTACAAGAAGCCCAGCTTCTTTTGCGGTAAGTTCTTCTACATTAACTGCTTTCCTTCTGAAAATATCCGGATGTTCATTGTATGATGTATCAAATAAAAAAGGAAAAATGCGCAATACTCCGTTTTCGTCATATTTATAAATAACTGCATTTCTGAATTCCCAGTGTGTCTCTTTCCACTCTGCAGAAGGCGCCCTTATATGCGAAACAAACGAACCTATATTTGTCATTTCTACAATATTAACACCGTTAATTACTTCCCTTTCACTGTCAAAATAATCAACTGAATAAATTACAAGCCCGTTTCTTGCTTTAATAACTATATCGGAGTTGCTTTCTGTTACATGCTGTTTTAAAGCGCGCCTTGAAAGATCATTTTTAATTTTTAAAGTTGGTATAACTATTTTATCATCCAGAAAAAAGGAAAACACAGAAGCAAAAAGCCCTACAAAAACAAGTGAAATACAAAAACGCGAAAACGGTATCCCGGAAGAAAAAATACTTGTAAGTTCATTTTTTGCATATAAATCTCCCAGTGTATATGCTGCTGCAAAAAGAAGCGAAATAGGCATTGCATAAGAAATGCTTTTTGGAATGAAAAAGAGGCTTATTTTTAAGATAGTTGTTATTGGAACTTCATTATTAAGATAACGCACCAGATTTGAAAACAAATCTATTAATAAAAGCAGGAAAACAAACATGGAAATTGCAATTAAAAATATTGGTAAAAACTGGCGCAGTAAGTACTTATCCAGCACCATTACTTTTTTCATTTGCGCACCTTAATTACCGCCAAAATAACGCCAATAGTCAAAAAGAATATATTAGGAAGCCACATTGACCAAAAAGGAGGCGTTCCAATGCGTAAACCCATAGTCTGTCCAATAAAAAGCATTGACCAGTAAAGTACTGCAATAATATTACCAAAAATAAAACCTACAGTTTGACCGCTTTTTTTTGCCATTAAACCCAATGAAACGGCAAGAAACACAAAACAAAAAGCGCCAAGAGGTACAGAAAATTTTCTGTAAATTTCAATTACATGAATGGTAAGCGATCTGTCTTTTGCAATTGCATTAATGGCGGTAATATCCCGGTGAAAATTAGAAGAATTCGATAACCTTCGATTCCAGTAATCAGACTGCTGACCTGCTCTTAACGTATTTTCCAAAGTAAATGCCTGACTTGCAAGCCTTACTTTCCTCTCATTCAGCCTTTGATTTAAATCTGATCTTTTTTCTATAATTGCTGAACGGACATCTCTGGAACTCATTTCCCTTGGACTTATACTGACAACTGCCTGAATAATATCTTCGTTGGAAACCCAGTATTGTAAAAGTCCTGTTAAGGCATAATCGTAATCATCCCTTGCAAATTCTTTTGATGAATGAATAAACGCATCTTCAAGATTCAGGCTAAGTCCTTCTCTTCCGCCGTCTTTTAACTCTGCGCTGTTTGCCATAATTATCCGGCGCTCTCCGTCATCTGTTCTGTCCAGAATAAGAAGGTTTTCGATTACATTATCAGTAACGCCGCCTGTTACGATTACCGTATCCTGAAACCGTTTAACGGAGTTGGCTTCCAGCTCCAAAGATGGAGTGGAAACCAGTATCTTTCGCCAGAGTCTGTTAAATTGAACAGTACCCGCAGGAAGCAGCACATCATTCGTAAAAAATGATAAAAGCGAAATTACAATTCCAACAGTAATCGCAGGAAAGAATATATTTTTATAGGAAAGCCCGGATGAAAGCATTACAAGGATTTCGTTATCAGATGTTAAACGCCCTACAGTCATAAGCGTGCCGACAAGGCATGCAAACGGAGCCGACATTGCAATTACGGTAGGCAGGGAAAAAAGAATTAACAGCGCTACCTGTTCAAAAGGCACACGTTTAGTAAGAACTTCCTTTGCCATAAGAAGAATCTGATTAACAAAAAATATAAAAAAGAAGAAAAAGAAACATATTAAAAATGAAAAAAACATTTCTGACAGTACATATTTAAATATAGTCGGAGAAATTAATCGCCTGTTTTCCAGTGCGTTTGCATTTTTCATTTTTTCTGCAACCTTGTTACCCCGTGCCGGTAGACCCAAAACCTGCGCTTCCTCTCGCGCTGGATGACAGCGTCACGGATTCCTGTATTTGGGCACAGCAGACCGGAGCTATAACAAGCTGAGCAATCCGCTCCCCATCTTTAATTATAACATTTTCTTCGCCTAAATTTATCAAAATTACGTCTAAATCTCCGCGATAATCAGAGTCAATTGTTCCCGGCGAATTAAGCACAGTCAGCCCGAACTTAACCGCCAGCCCTGAACGGGGTCTTACCTGCGCCTCATATCCATGCGGAATTTCTATTTTTAGACCTGTTGGAATTTTAACCCTGCCTAAAGGCGGTATGGATACATCTTCATTTAAAAATGCGCGTAAATCCATACCGGATGCGCCTTCGCTCTCGTATTTGGGAAGTATTATTCTATCATCTGTCTTAAGTATTTTTATTAATACTTTATCCATTCGTTACTTGGCGTCAATAGCATCAACATACGACAGGTTGAGCCTGCCCTGCTTGTCAATTTCCATTAATTTTACAGGGATCTGCTGGCCTTCTTTTAATACATCTGTAACTTTCTCTATTCTTTGTCTTGAAAGTTTGCTTATATGCACAAGGCCTTCTTTACCAGGCAGTATTTCTACGAATGCTCCAAAGTCCATTATTCTTTTGACAGTACCGTTATAAACTCTGTTAATTTCAGGATCTGACGCAATACCCATAACCGCAGCTTTTGCTTCTTCGGCATCTTTGGTGTTTTTTCCAAAAATAGTAACTGTACCGTCATCTTCCGTATTAATTTTAACGCTGTATTGTTCGCATAATGCCTTGACGTTTTTACCGCCGGGACCTATAAGAGCGCCGATCTTATCGATATCAATTCTTAAGGTAACAATTTTTGGCGCGTATTCGCTGATGTTTTCAACAGGTTTATCAAGACACTGGTTCATCACAGAAAGAATATGCAGTCTTCCGCGTTTTGCCTGATCAAGCGCTTTTCTCATTATTTCCGGGCTTACTCCGGCAATTTTAATATCCATCTGGAAACCGGTAATGCCATCTTTTGTTCCGGCTACTTTAAAGTCCATGTCTCCAAGGTGATCTTCTTCGCCAAGAATGTCAGATAATACCGCAAATCTGTCGCCAGGTCCTGCTTTTCCTTCGGTGATAAGACCCATTGCAATACCAGCTACTGGTCTTTTCATGGGAACGCCTGCGTGAAGCATTGCCAATGTACCGCCGCATACGGAAGCCATTGAAGAAGAACCGTTTGATTCCATAATTTCTGAAACAACACGTATTGTATAAGGGAATTCATCTTTTGAAGGAATCATTGCTTTTAATGAACGAAGCGCAAGATGACCGTGACCTATTTCACGCCTGCCTGTACCGGTTCTGCCAACCTCGCCGACTGAATACGGCGGGAAATTATAATGCAGCATGAAATTTTCACGTTTGTCGCCTTCGATATCGTCAAAAATCTGCTCATCAAAAACAGTTCCAAGTGTTGTAACGCAAAGCGCCTGTGTTTCACCGCGCGTAAAAAGAGCCGAACCGTGAGTACGCTGTAATATACCGGCTTCGCAGGTTATATTACGAATATCTTCAAGTCCGCGTCCGTCAACGCGTTTCCCGTTATTTAATATTGATGTTCGCAGTATTTCGTATTGCATATCTTCGAACAGCGCATCAAAAAGTTTTTTCTGTTTATCATCTTCAAGCTGAGCTGCATACTGGGCAGCAAATTCATTTTTAATTGCTTTAATGCCATCGCGTCTTTCGTGTTTTGCAGCAAGGAAACATGCAGTTTGAAGCCTGGAATATGCGCCTGAGCGGATAACATCTGAGTTTTCCAGAGAATAACTAAGTTCAGTAAGCGGAAGTTTTTCTTTACCAGAAAGCTTTCTAAGCTCTTCCTGAAGCGCGCAAAATTCTTTTATCATCGCATGCGCTTTATCCAGCGCTTCGATCATCAGTTCTTCGCTGACTTCTTTTGCGCCGCCTTCTACCATTGTTATTCCGTCTTTGGTTCCGGCAACTACAATTTCCATTGTAGATTTTTCTATTTGTTCGTATGTCGGATTAACAACAAGCTGACCTTCAACCTGACATACCCGAACACCTGCAACAGGTCCGTTAAAAGGAATGTCAGAAATATGAACAGCAGCAGAAGAAGCCAAAATTGCCAGAATATCAGGAGGATTAACCTGATCGGTAGAAAGAGTTGTAGGGATTAATTGAATCTCGCGCCCAAAACTTTTTTCAAACAAAGGACGCATTGGCCGGTCGATAAGACGTGAAACAAGAATTTCCTTGTCTTTTGGACGGCTTTCCCTTTTAATAAATCCGCCGGGAATTTTTCCAGCCGCATAATATTTCTCGTTGTAATCAACGGTAAGAGGCACGTAATCCATGCCTTCTACAGATTCCGATGAAGAGCAGACAGTAGCAATTACAGCCGAGCCTGCATACTGGGCAAACACAGACCCGTTAGCCTGCTTTGCAATCCTGCCGGTTTCAAGAATTAATTCTTTGCCAGCGACATTGAGTGTTACTTTTTGCATCATAATTATTTACGCAATCCCAGCTCTTTTATAAGCTTGCGGTATCCTTCCAAATTGGTCCTTTGAATGTACTTTAACATTCTGCGGCGTTTTCCGACCAGGATTAAAAGCCCTCTTTGACCTGATTTGTCTTTTTTAAACTGCTTGCAGTGTTCTGTAAGCTGATTGATGCGTTCAGTAAGCAGTGCAATCTGAACTTCCGTTGCGCCTGTATCTTTATCGTTTTTGCCAAACTTTGCAACGATTTTGCCAGCGCTTTCTTTGTTTAAAGCCATATATTTATCTCCTAATTGGGTACTTTTATACCGGGCACGAAACAGGAATGTCCAATACCGCGCCCACTTTGATTAGAATACTGTCATAAAACGTAAAAAGTGTCAAGCGAATACAGTGTACATTCGTCATAATCTCCAAATTTAAGTAAAAAAATGGATTTTTAGCCAAATTTTTGATAAAAGCACAAACAAAGTCAGCAGTTAGGCAATACGCAGCCGTATTTCCACATTTCATCTTTTTTTTCTATAATCGCAATTAAAGTTTCTCCGGAAAAAACAGCAGCGGTGTGACAATGAGGCAAAGAGGTAAAGTCCAATATCTGCGCAAGTGGTTTTCCATGATAGATATATAACGCTTCCTGCGTTGAAACTTCTAACCAAGGCATACCCAAAGCTTTTATAACAGGTTTATCTATTGGTTGAACTTTTATATCTGCCGCTCCCCTATTATCTTCTTCCAATTTAAACCCGGATATCTGTGTTCGAACAAGTCCGCAAAGATGCGCCCTGCTTCCTGCCGCAAGCGCTATATCACGCGATAGAGAACGTATATATGTTCCGCTTGAACAATGTACAAAAATATCTGCAAATGGAGGTTCCCAGGATAAAAGTTTAAGCTCGTGAACTGTTACCGGACGTTCTTTCATTTCC
>WQXC01000005.1 GCA_009785045.1 Treponema sp.
GTTACGAGTATCGAGGATGCTGTTAAGCAAGCAGAAAAAATAAAAGCAAAATAAGGCGCTTAGTCTTTTAAACTTTTTTGCACTGGTTACATCCAAGCACATGGACATGATTCTTCTCGTAGGGGCGTTCAAAAAACCGGGCAACAAGAAAATCATCCAGAGACATTTTTGCGCCGCAAATGGGACACTTTCTTGGTAAATCATTCTCTATGCAGCTATAGCAGCCTTTAATGTACATTAACCTGTCAATGCTGCCTGCGCTCGGAAATGCAATAGTTTTTACCAAATCTCCTTTTACCATGATTATTGAGCAGACAGGACAAACTTTGGCATCTCCGGGTCTTCCTTTGAATTTTTTATTCTTTTTACTCCAGGGAAGAAACGGATAAATCGGGGACACTGGTCCAAAAAATAAAAATGAGCCAATCCAGACAAGAATAATGCCGCAGATCGTTAATAATAGTAAATATAAAATATCTCCCATAACATACTATTTTAAAGCAAAACTAATAAATAGCAACCCAATTAATTATCGCCTGTTCTTTCATTTTATAAAAAGCACATGACAGTTCCGTTAAAACGACAGACCCTGTCACCGCTTGCCCAGCAATCGACTTCGCGAACGGAATATTTCTTTCCTGTGTACGCTTCAAGAATACCGGCAATAAACCCTTCGTCATAAACACATACATTTTCGTATGTTATTGGAAGCCCGCTGCAATCAAGATCCTGCGCAACGGTAAGCACAATGTCGCCGGTATCAGGATCAAAATCCTCCATGCGAAGAACACCTATCTTTAAATCCTGCAGCGCTTTTTGCAGGTTGGCAATAAAAGTATTAAAATCTGCTTTTAGATCCAGTATGTTCTTTGCAAATTCTGTTCCCGCCAAAAAACCCGCCCTGCGGAAATACTCGTTTGCCCGCTCCAGGCCGTGAGCTTTGCTTAGGATATCAAGCATTGTGTACTGCATTAAACGGTAAACAATTACGGGCATTTCTTCGCCCAAATCTCCGCGTCCTTCCTTGATATTGCCTAAATTATTCCAGCTAAACTCTTCGTGTTTTTTGGTTTTTAAAAAAGTGTTTATATTTTCCATAAAAACATCCTCCTAATTACAACCCGGGAATATACCCAATATAAAAAAAAGAACCGCCGGCGACCAGTAAAATAAAATGGGTGACAGTCACCTACACAAAATGTAGCGTCAAAGAAAAAAAACTACGCTATATATGGTATGGGTGACTGTCACCTTTTGGTGTATAATGTAGTATGGCAACACTTTATATAATTGCTACACCAATTGGGAATCTGGGCGATATAAGCTTTCGGGCGGTAGAAACGCTAAAAACTGTAGATTTGGTAGCATGCGAAGATACCCGCCGAACGCTTAAACTCCTGTCCCATTTGGGAATCCGGGTTAAAATGCTCTCCTGCCGGTCTCAAAATGAGGAATTCGCGGCGGAAAAGGTTATATCCGCCTTAAACCAGGGACAGACAGTGGCATATGCAAGCGATGCCGGTACCCCTGCTCTAAGCGATCCCGGAGCCGTATTGGCAGCGATGGCAGCACAGGCAGGGCATGAGGTAATCCCAATCCCGGGGCCATCGGCTTTTGCAGCTCTCTTAAGTGTTGCAGGCGGCAGAGACAAAACTGTCATTTTTGAGGGGTTTTTGTCCCCAAAACCGGGCAGGAGAAAAAGCCGCCTTCGGGAACTAATGGTAATGGACGCCGCCTGTATTTTATACGAATCACCATTTAGAATTCTCAAGCTAATCGGCGACATTGCCGAAATTGACAGTGAGCGATATATGTGCCTTGGACGGGAAATGACCAAGATTCATGAGGAGTATTTACGCGGTTCGGCTGCGGAAATACTGGCAAAATTGAGCGAAAAAAAGGAAAATATTGGCGAATTTTCTGTGTATTTATCTGGCATTTAATTAAATTAGCTGGTAAACTTATAGTAGGTAGTTGCCGATAATAGGGTATAGGTAGGGTATGAGTATGACAGTAAACAGAATAGGTCATGTAGAACCCATTCCACCTGGAAAAAAACCAGGCAGGAGTGAACAAGTGGGGGGGAACGACAGGACTGATTCAATCAATCTTTCTTCTGATGCAATGAAGAAGGCAGAGATGTATCAGATCGTGGAACTTATTAAAGCCGCCCCGGAACTTGATGATTCCCGGATTGCTGAGCTCAGACAGAAGATTGATGATCCTTCATATTTGAATGAAAAGGTCATCAAATCTACGGCGGATAATATTGTCAGCGCATGGTTTGCGTAGATAATAATTTAATAAGCATAATTGGCCTGACCATCTGACCACTTGATTCAAGTGGTCAGATGGTTAGGCTTTTTTTATCTTCAACCATATTTTAGGAAGAGCATGGATAATTCATTTAAGTTTGATCCGGAAGTATTAATTGGCGCAGACACCTTAAGCATGGCGGGAACTATCGCAGGCCGCTACGGCGGACGAATGATGATTGCCGCAGATCACAGGCTTGAGTCACAGGTAGTAAACCGGTTAAAGGAAACTCTTGAGGATTCCGGGCTGGAAGCCATTGTTTTTGACGGAATAGAAGAAAATTCTTCCGTAGAGATGGCAGAAAATATTGTCGAACTTAGCCGCGCAGCCCATTGTGATGTTATTATTGGTTTTGGCGGTGAAAACACGCAAACAATAGCCCGAATGGCAGCAATTATGGCGCCTATGAGAATAACTGCTTTTGAACTTTTGGACGGCCGCAATTTGCAAAATAAATTCCTGCCGTTTTTGTCAATTCCTACAGAAGGTGCAGGTGTTTTTTCTGCCATTAATTACTTTCTTGCCGCAGATCCGCGCAATAAGTTTATTAAGTCTATCCCTTCTCCGGATAAACTTTACGCATCGATAATAATCGACAGTAACCAGTTTAAATTTCTTTCGGAAAACAATGCCATGGCATTTGTACTGGAAGGATTCTTTTCCGCAGTGGAAGCATATTGTTCAACAAGAGCAAATTTTCTTTCTGATGCTATTCTTGAAAGAGCGTTAAATTTTTTCGCTAAATTGTTAAAAACCGGGACAGGCACTATTAACGCAGAAACATTTGCGCAAGCCAGCTTTCTTACAGCCCTTGGTTCCTCGGTAAGTTCTCCGGGAATCGGCGCCGCATTGTCAGCGGCAATCAGCGCACGGTGTTCTATCCAAAAACCGCTTTGTTCAGCGGCGCTTTTCCCCGTTATTGCAGAGCGGCTTGTCGGCGCACGCCCTGAAAAAATGGCGCGGGTTGCATCATTCCTGGGCAATGCAAAAGCCGCCTCGGTTGCTGAAGCTGCCGCTTCCTCAGTTGACGGTATACGGCGTATAATGGGAGCAGTTAATGTTCCAGCCAGCCTTGCAGAACACAATATTCCGCTGGATCGCTTGACCGCTGCCGTTGAAGCAGCCCGTAACCTTGAATTAACGGCAAATTCACCCTGGACCGTTTCGGAAGAAGAAGTTTTTAAGATTTTAAAGCAAATTTTGTAGAAAAACACGAAAAGTTCAGCAGATTTAGTATATACTTAAGGTGTATATTTAGAATAAGGAGAAAACCATGAATAAAAGAAAATATTTCCTGTTGATAAAAATCGCCGCAGCGGCTTTGGTGATATTTTCGGCTGCCTTAATCTCATGTCCGCCCCTGGATGAAGAATCCTTTGATAACACAATAACAGTCAGCGGAATTTTAACACAAAGCAGATGGATCGATATTCTTGATGATATTTATTATAACGGAATACCCGTTAAACTCGATCTTAGCGCCTGTGTTCCGCCTTCTTCCGGCGGAGATATATTGAAACAGACTCATGAAAACGGAGCAGATTATACTCCTGCAACAGCCATTAATCAGTGGGATAATTATATTCAATTTAACCCATCTATGGGCAGCAGGTTCGGCAAGGATTTAATTGAATCGATAATACTGCCTAATGTTGCAACAATGATAAGTAACGCATCAGATAAGATTGATATAGAAACAATTTTTGACACAGAGGACGATGAATTAAACCGGTATGCTTTCAGGCACTTTACCAATCTCCGGTCTGTAACCGGAAGAAATATAAGCCTTATTGGAACTTTTGCCTTTTACAATTGTACATCCATAGAAGAAGTTTCTTTTCCAAATGTAGTTATTGTTATGCAGTATGCATTTTTTAACTGCACCAGTATCAGAAGATTTGAATTCGAAAAACTAAGACACATTCAGCCAAGCGCTTTTGAAAGCTGCACATCACTCGAAACTGTTGAATTCCATAACGCCGATGTAATTCCGCAAAGAGCGTTTATGAATTGCACAAGTCTTGTCGAAGTTAGTTTCTCCGGTGTAATGAAAGTAGAACCGGATGCGTTCAGAAATTGCACCAGTTTAATAAAAGCAAGATTCCTTGCGAATCCTCTTCGTACAACGGGCGGTCATCCGATGGCGCCATGGAGAGCAAGTGCAGAAATACCGTATACGGAAGATACATTGGCATTTCATAACAATGTTTTTAGGGGTTGTACCTCTCTATTATTACTGGATGTACGCAACGCATGGAATGTTTACTTCGGCGCAGGCGCCCTGGCAGACATAGGAACATATCTGGAACTTCATTTGTACGACGATGCTGGTCCGGTTAATGGTCTAGCCCCTGTAAGTAACAGAAGCTACGGTCATCCTCAGGTTGAACTGATTTTAGGAGGCACTCATCCTGATATAAACATTGGCAGTCTTACGCTTAAAGAACTAAAAATAATAGCGAACTCAGTTGACCCTGAACTTCATTCACAAATTTTATATGCAGACACAGCCAGCGCTGCAAATGACGGAACAGCCAGCATAAGAAACAGAATCAACGCTGTTTACAATCCAGGTCCCAGACATATTGATTATAACGAACCTGTAAATCCGGTCGTAAAAGTTACGATAGAAAGAAGACCTTAATTACCGTAAACAACTCGCTTGGTCATAAGGAGTTAGTTGTGAAAAAACTTTTATTATTCTCATTTATTTTAATCTTTGCTCTTGCAGGCTGTATTGAGGATCCTGAAGACGAAGATGACGAAATAATCGATGAACCGGAAGTCACTCTTACCTTTGAAGAAGAAATTGTTGCATTAATTAATGAGCAAACAGAGAAAGGAACACAGGCAAATCCGGCTGTAATTGAGTTAGAACATGAACTTGGGCACATGCTTAGTACAGAAAGCAACTGGCACAAATTGCTTGGAGCAATAAAAACCGCAGACAAGTATATAAAACTGGACTTATCTGCATGTACACTGGAAAATCACTCATATAACTTTTTTCATCCGGATTGGACGATTACAGACGGCAAGGACAAGATAATTGAAATAATACTACCAGAGGAAGCTACCCACATAGTCGGCGGAAATTTAAATGAAGGTAATTATGCCTTTAAACATTTTACCAAACTAAAATATATAAGCGGAGTGAATATAGAGCATATCGGCAATGCTGCTTTTTATGAATGTTCAAGTCTTGTTGAGGTTAATTTTCCTTTGTTACAGGAAATAATGACAAGCGCATTCTATAACTGCACAAACCTTGTTGAAGCAGATTTTCCGTTGGTAAATATTCTTGGAAACAATGCATTTAACGGCTGCACAAACCTTGAGTCTGTAAATTTTCCAGAAGTGACTGTTATTCATCAACATACTTTTTACAACTGCACAAGTTTGGAAACTGTAATAATTCCAAACGCAGAATTAATCGATCAAAATGCTTTTTATAACTGCACAAGTCTGGTCGAAGCCAATTTTCCATTCGTTACCACAGTGGGCGATTATGCATTCTATAATTGTACTTCTCTAGAAATTGTAAACATTCCAAAAATAACAACCATATTTCCAGGTGTATTCCAAAATTGTTCGAGCCTTGTAAATGTTAGTTTCCCGCTTGTTACATTAATTGCAGTAAACGCTTTTAGAGATTGCACAAGCTTAGTTAAGGCTGAATTCCATACAAATAATTCTGATTTGGTTTTTCAAGATTATGCATTTTATGGCTGTACGTCGCTTAATGTATTGGACGTAAGAAATACGCTGGATGTAGTTTTTCAAAGGAGCGCATTGGGAAATATTGGAAATACTCGTGACAGAGTATTAAATCTTTATATGTTTGACGATGACGGCACAAAGAGCCGCGGTCATCCTCCTATAGGTCACTTTTTGGGGGGCGCAGATGGTGACATTCAAACAATTATAACAATCAATATTATCGCTCCTGAGGTAACAGGCGTATCACAAATTGAAAAGTGGGATAGTGCGGACGCACACGGAATTTATTTTCGTCTTTTTCATGACGGAACCCACAACGCTCATGTAGAAGTATTAATTGAGAGAAGAACGGATCTTTACAATTCTCAATAGCCGTCTGACATGGCGCGGTTCATGTCGCGCTGATAAAGTTCCTGATACACAAAGCTGCGGTTCCTAAGTCTTTCTTTTACTTCTCTGGTAAACGGCATGTGCCGCCAGAAAGTGCCCCGGACATCTTTATCAAGTTTTTGTATGCCTTCGGCTTCTTTTGTCATCCATAAAATATAATCGCGGATAAAATATTCTTTTATGTCGCCTTTCAGTTTGAGTGACTGGAACCACTGGTAATAGTGCCCTGTAAGACCTTCTTCCATCCAGTAGAAAGAAGCTTTTTCCTTTGCTACCTGCCAGCGGAGATCGGCAACTGCGGTAAGAACCGCCAGATATAAATTTCTAGGGTACATCGGTATAATAATTCGTCCGCGGCTTGTTGCGCGGTTGTAGCGGTCAAACGGTTCCCAGCAAAAACCCATATCGCCGTAAGTGGGTATTAAAAGAACAAACGGAGCAATACGGTTTAATCTGCTTTTATAAACGCGGCAAAAAGCTTCTGCATCAATACTTTCTATCCTGGCAAGCATGGCGATAATATTTTCGCGGGTGGCAACTTCGTTGGGAACGCTGTGAAAATATTCGGCCGTTAAAACAGGAAAGTGATTCCCCTGCCGCCCGATTGTCATCTTTGCCATTTGGCGTATAGTGTCCAGCTCGGTATCTATCGCGCCAATGTCGACAGCAACAGCTCCGCCTTCATTTGCAAGTTTGTCCGCCAGAATTTCAACATCAGCCTGTGCGCCGATAAAATCCCTAATGCTTAATCCCAGTTCATGATCATTTTTTAACAGCGCCTTAAGCAAATTCTGGATTTCTGTAATCGACATCTTTTGCCCTTCGGTAAAGCAATCGCTTACTTCGCTGTATTCATTCAACGGAGTGCGTTCATAAATTGCGCTAAGCCTGTCGCGTAATATTTTTTCAATTTCGTCACGTTCTTTATCTTTTGATCTAAGTAAAACCCTTGCGCCGTCAAACTTGCCCTGTGCTTTTTCCAACAGAGACTGTAGCTTTGACTGAGTGTTGCCTTTTGCTATTTTTACTTCGTCTGTGCTGGACGGACGCATTTTACTTGTTCCAACAGCATAAAGCCACTCGTCCATGTAGTGAACCGGCTGCTCCAGAACATTATCATCAATAATCTTGCTAAAGAAATCCCTTGTCTCTGCGTTTAAAAATGTGGGATGCAGTATCCCAAAGCGAAGCAGGTATTTTTTTGAAGGAGCAAGTTTACTTGTTGACTTTCGCCCAATGCCAAAAAGAAATTCCCAAAACGGCGATATAAACTGCTGACGGAAAACGCTGCGATCCTTGGGATCTTTTGCGGTCAGATATTTCTGTAAAATATTATGCACTCTTTGGGCAATATCACCTTCGTTGGAAAGAGCGGTTTTATAGTAATTTGGATCGTTAAAAAAGCTGTGGCCTTTTTCTTCCAGGCGCTTGGTAACCGCCGGAAACCCCGAAGCAGTTATGTCGACATCGCCGCCCGAAGCGCTTGATATGTCCGCAAAGTCGTCCTTGTTTTTCTCGCCAAAAAGGTCGTTAAAATCCGGAAGCGGACTGTTGTCGGAGCCTGCGGTACCCAATAATGCGGCAAGTTCGGGATCCATGTCCCCATTGTATGCGTTTCCAGCCATAAATTCATGATAAGCGTTTTCTGGCTTGCTGTCAAATGGTTATTAGTGCATCCAGGTCTATCTCGCCGGCAGTACAGGGAACGGTAACTCCGCAGTTTTCAAGCGCTTCCGGGTGAAGTTCGCCAAAGACGCCTATTGGCTTTCCACCGCAAATTATGGCAGCCGCCCGCCCGGGGATAAACCGCGGATCTGCAGATTCTTCCACATCGTACTCGCGCGAAAGGTAATAAAACAGCGTTTGCAGCTCGGCGGCGGCTGTGTTAAAGTTGGCATCAGTCCCGGCATGTAAAAATCCGGCGAACTGACGGGTTTTACTGCGGTAATTTTCTGAATCGTCCAGCCAGGCAATTTTCCCAACTTCGAATATTTTATGCGGAAATACAGAACGCCCGGAAATCGACTCGCTTATCATAAGCGAAGCAATTACCGAATCGCGTACATATTCATAATTTTCAGTCATCGGGTTAAAGATACGAATAATCTTATCTCCTGCGCCGCGCATATTATCTACCAGGTCCTTTTTTGAACCAAGATAATTGTAAATCATTTCCTGATAACCCAGGCCTATTAAATGTTCTTTTACCTGCCGGCTGAACAAGGTGATAGGCAAAAGCCTGCCAACGGTTGAATCGGAAGGACGTTCCGGCTTAAATGAGCCAAGACCGCGGCCTATCATTACATCTTCTACCACGTCTGCAGCATGGAGAAAATCGTTGCGGTATTCGGGCGGCCATGCGCGAACGCCTGCTTCTGCTGCTTTTGCCTTTTGACCGCTTTCACAATCCGTAACAGCCTCGGCTTTTACACCCATGCGCGTAAGAGCTTTAATACATTCATCGGCGGTTAATTTCTCTCCCAGAAACTTTTCGATTCTGGAAAGTGAGCAGAAAACCGGCTCCTGGAAATAATACGGGGTAACAAAACTTCTGCCAAAAGGCGTATCAAAATCGTACTCAATTTCTACAGGTTCGATTGAAAAACCATTGTCCGCAAGGTCGCAGGCAACAATCGAAGCGGCAAGGGTAATTAACGGCAGATCCGTACCGGTAAGTTCGACAAAAACCTCATCGTCGCCGACCTGTACCGCTCCAAGGTCATTGGAATTGATAATCGGCGGGTAGGAAAGGATAAAGCTTTGCGAATCTGTCAATAGAGGATGAATGGGCTCATGCTCCTGGATAAAGGCAAACTCCTTGCCTTTTGGGTGCTGCTTTAGTATCTCTCTGAGAGTAAGTTTCCCTTCCCACTGGAGCGGTTCAAATGAAACAGAATCGGGGTCTACGCCCTTGTAACAAATCGGCCAATTAATTAATGACTTTCCCTTGTCGTCAGAAATACGATAAATGCCCATCGACATGCTCCGCCGTTTCCGCCCGTAATTCCAGGCAAGTTTTTCCTGGGTTTGGATAATATCGCGAAGCATGGGATCTGTTATTGTTTTACCTCTGGCGATAAAACCGGTAAGGTACGGACGCACTTGTTTTACGCTGGATTCAACTTTAACTTTACGGGATGTTTTTTTAACACTGCCGGGTTTTGAAAAAAAGTCATATTCCGGTAAACTTTGCTTTTTATTACTGTGATATATTCGAAGCTGGCGTGCACAGCCTGCAGTACCCCAAAGATCAGGGCGGTTTGTGTCATTTAATTCGATTTTTAAAGTTCTTTCCGCTTCAGGCAGATTTTTGTCGCTGTCTTCATCAAGTTCTGCTTTCGCGCAAGTCAGCGCTTCTTCGAACTCTTCCTTACTTTTCCACAGACCGCGGCAGTCTGCAAGTGTGTAAAAAACCTGTTCGTTTACATCGATTTTTGGCATAAGTGAATTATATTTATTTTCCGTATGAGCTACAAGTGGTGTCAGTTAAGTGGTGTCAGTCACCTACGCTACATATAGTAGTCGTAATAAAAATATCCGCTACATCTAGCGTAGGTGACTGACACCTTTAATAGGGACACCTTTATTAGGGGGTTGTCAAACATCCAATCTATTGTAATAATGAAGAGAAAGATAAATTTCATTTTTATGGAGGAAAAATCATGAAAAAAATTGCAGCAGTTATTTTAGTACTTGCTATGGCAGCATCCATGGTAATGGTAGTTAGCTGTAAAGCAGGCGGCGGACAGATGATTGGCGTCGCAATGCCAGAAACCCACGTTCAGCGCTGGGTAAAAGACGGCAACTCCCTCGTGGAAGAAGCCAAAAAACTTGGTTATCGCGCAGAAGCTCAGTTCGGCGATGCAAATCAAGGTACACAGAACCAGCAGATTCAGAGCTTCCTGACACAGGGTGCAAAAGCGCTGATCGTTGGCTGTATCAATGACGGTGTTGCTCCGGTTATCGCGGAAGCAGCTCGTGATAATGTAGTGGTCATCGCTTATGACCGCATAATCCCAAATTCAGAGGATTATGATTACTACATCACATTCAACAACTTTAAAGTTGGTGTTCTTCAGGCAGAAAGCATCGTAGCAGGTCTTGACCTGGATGCAGCTACATCACCAAAGTACATCACACTGTTTGCCGGTTCACCGACAGACGGAAATGCATTCTTCTTCTTTGATGGTGCAATGAGCGTTCTTAATCCCTACATTGACAGCGGCAAACTCGTAGTCGTAGGACCATATCCAAGAACATCATCAGACACAAACAATTTCCAGAGAATTGCCACAGAAAACTGGCAGGCTCCAATTGCGAAAACCCGCATGGAAAACCTTCTTAGCAACGATGCCCGCAATGTCACTCTGGATGCTATTTTGGCTCCCAATGACACACTGGCTCGCGCTATTCTGGAAGCATGCAAAGCCGATGCAAAATACCGCGGCAACCTGCCTATAATCTCCGGTCAGGACGCAGAATGGGATTCTGCAATGTCAATTAAAAACGGCGAACAGTTCAGCACAGTATTTAAAGACACAGCCAAATTGGCAGAAGCAGCAATTATTCTTGCTGACCAGGTCCTCAAAGGACAACCAGTCAATATCCCGGGCGCAGTTCTCGCAACTGGCGACCTCGCAGAAATTGGCAACACCGGCAGAAAATATGTAAACGCATATCTGTTGGATCCTATCCTTGTAACAGAAGACAATCTTACAGTCATGCTTGATGCAGGATTCTATGATGACAGACTTGATGGCGGAAACCCATTAAGGTGGTAATAATCTAAGCGATTAGATACTTGGCCGCAAGATCGATTGATTAAGCGGCTGAGTATTTTTTTTGTCTTTCCTGTCCGGCTCAATTCCCGGAGGAATCATGAGCGAATACATTCTTCAGATTGAAAATCTAACAAAAGAATTCCCGGGTGTTAAAGCGTTAAAAAATGTCAGTTTAAAAATTAAAAAAGGCGAAATTCATTCACTGTGCGGAGAAAACGGCGCAGGTAAATCCACATTGATGAGCTGTATCTCCGGCGTTTATCCAAGAAACAGTTACGAAGGTAAAGTTTTTTACAAAGACCGCGAAACAAATTACAACAGCGTAAAAGACAGCGAAAACGAAGGGCTTGCCATTATTCATCAGGAATTGGCGCTTAGTCCGTATTTATCAATATACGAAAATATTTTCCTGGGCCACATGGATACAAAGTTTGGCATAATAAACTGGAATAAATATATAAAAGAATCTAAAAAATATCTGGAAACGGTGGGGCTTAACGAGCCGCCGGAAACAATTGTAAGCAAGCTGGGCGTAGGAAAACAGCAATTAGTCGAAATTGCCCGCGCTCTGTCCAAAAAAACAGAGCTGCTTATTTTGGACGAACCTACTTCTTCATTGAACGACGACGAAAGCGAAAAGCTCCTCGATTTAATAATTGAATTTAAACGCCAGGGTATTACCTCGGTGATAATTTCTCATAAACTAAACGAAGTTTTAAAAGTTGCAGATACAGTAACAATTCTACGCGACGGTCAGTCAATCAGCACCTACGATGTAAAGGCAGACAACCTTACAGAAGATATGATCATCAAAGACATGGTAGGACGCGATTTAACTCACCGCTTTCCGGAAAGAAAATCGTCTCCCGGCGAAACAGTAATGGAAGTAAAAAACTGGACTGTCTATCATCCGGATTATCATGCGATAAAAGTAGTAGACGACGTTTCATTTTATTTACGCAAGGGCGAAATACTAGCTTTTTGCGGACCGATGGGCGCCGGCAGAACAGAATTAATGATGAGCATTTTCGGCAACTCCTATGGTCATCGCAGCGAAGGCACCCTATTAATTAACGGAAAACAATGCAAGTTTAACAGCCCGCATGTTGCAATTGATTCGGGGCTTGGCTATATTTCGGAAGATCGCAAAAGCCTTGGCCTTGTTTTAATTCAGGATGTAAAAACAAATATAACTCATTCCAGTTTAAGGAAAATTTCAAAGTTTGGCATAATCAATAACCAGCAGGAAATTAAGGAAGCGGAGCAGTACAGAAAGGATCTAAATATAAGGACACCTTCGATTAATCAGTATGTGCGTAACCTGTCCGGCGGCAATCAGCAGAAAGTTGTTGTAAGTAAAACTTTAATGGCAGACCCGGATATTTTTATTATTGACGAACCAACCCGCGGTATTGACGTTGGCGCAAAAACAGAAATATACGGAATTTTAAATAACATAATTGCTGCAGGAAAGAGTGTAATAATGATTAGCTCGGAACTTCCGGAAGCGCTTGGTATGGCAGACAGAATTTATGTAATGAACGAAGGAAAAATAAAGGGTGAGCTTTCCAAAGAAGAAGCAACCCAGGAAAAAATCATGCATCTGGCACTAGTGGGCTAAGCCCTGGTGGGATAACGCTGAAGCGTTGAAACTAAAGTTTTAGGAGAAAAACATGAGTGAAAAGGCAACTCACACATCAGATATTAAAACCCTGATTAAAAATAACATCAGAAACTATTCCATGTTCATAATGTTAATTTTAATTTTGATTATTTTTGCTCCGCTTACAAACGGAAATAACTGGAGCCCCAGAAACTTTACAAATATATTTTTCCAGTACAGTTATGTTTTAATTCTTGCAATCGGCATGGTAATGGTCATCATCGTGCAAGGCATAGACCTTTCGGTTGGTTCTGTCTGCGCTTTTATCGGAGCATTAACTGCAATGATTTACAATACAGGCGTTGGAATACCAGTTACATTACTGGCAGCGCTTATAATGGGAGCCGCTGTCGGTGCGTATCAGGGTGCCTGGGTTGCTTATGCCAAACTACCTGCATTTATTGTAACGCTTTCGGGTATGCTTCTTTTCCGCGGTTTAACCTACATTGTTACAAGAGTTAACCCTATAAGCCTTAAAGACACAGGTTATTCTCTTTTGGCAACAGGTATTCTTGACGAAGTTCTGGGAGTAAAAAAAATAGGTCCGTATTTTCCAATGGCGCTTATTGTTGCAGTGTTTCTGTTAATACTTTTCTTCCTTGCCGAATTTATCGGACGCAGAAAAAAAATAACAAATGGTTTTGATGTTACTCCATTGCCGTTTTTTATTTTTAAACTGGTAATGGTAAGTATCCTGCTTCTTGGTCTTGCTGATCGTTTTGCACGCTTTCGCGGACTTCCCATTGTTGCGTTAATTCTTGGTATTACAGTTTTTATTTTTCATTTTATTTTAAACAACACTGTTCTTGGCCGCTATATCTACGCAGTCGGCGGAAACCCCCGCTCTGCAAAACTTTCAGGTATTAATTCGGAACTGGTAACATTTATCGTTTTCTGTTTCATGGGTACAATGACAGGCCTTGCCGCCGTTGTGAGCACCGGATACATGAACAGCGCGCTGCCGCAGGCAGGTCAGCTCTTTGAATTAGACGCAATTGCCGCATGTTACATCGGCGGCGTTTCCGCCGGCGGAGGCATTGGTTCTGTAGTCGGCGTTATAGTCGGCGGCTTTGTTATGAGTTCGATAAACAACGGCATGTCGCTTATGAACCTTGGTACGCATTATCAATATGTAGTAAGAGCGCTGATACTTCTATTAGCAGTTTTCTTTGATGTCTACACCCGCCGCAAAGCAGGGTTAGGATGACAAGCGAGCGCTGACTCTGTCGATCATTTCTTTAAAAATACCGCCTTCTCTTTTAAACAGGCAGATGAACGGATTGTCCTCGGGGTTTCCAAGTACCTGTTCTCTTTCTGCCTCGTTTCGGAAAGTAGCATTTTTAAAAGCGTTACTGTAATCTTTCGCTCTGCTTTCGTAAATTTGCTCTTCCATCCAGCGGCGGATATTCATAACTGCGATAAGTTCATTTTGCAGCGCTAAAGCATCCAAAGGTTTATCTGTCCCATGAAGATACGCAAGTACAGCCCACGCATGGCGGCATTTATCCAGCGGATACGACTCTTCCCAAAGATCGTAGACACTATGTATTTCGTCCCAGTTTTTATATTTACCTTCGCCGATTTTTTTTCGCAGTTCGTCAACCCGGAATGCGGGAACAATTTGCCCTCCCATGTTGACCCAATCCTTTATTCTTTTTTCCGGCGAAGGCGAACCCAAAAGTTCAAAGAACTCACTTGTATCAAGTTCAGGGTGTTGATCAAGATATGCGGCAATTTTTTTTATGGCATAATAACGCAGCATCTGACGGTATGCATCGATGGCTTCAAGCGGTTTTATTATCACTTGCCCGCGGCTGCTGTTTTCAAAATCTTTGCATGGTATTTTTCGTATGTTACCTTCACCTGCCGTGTCCGCAGGTAAAAGCCCGGACTCATTCAATAAGCCGTCAAGAAGAGTTAATGCGGCGATAATTTCTTCTGCAGTATCCGGCGCAAGATAATCAATTTCTACCCGCTGAATTTTTACCTCCCGTTTGTCACGGCTTTTTGTTTTCCAGGAATTACGTTCAAGCGCATAAAGATTAAACATCCAGTAATAAGCAGGCATAACTTCCAGGCGATTTTTGTGAACATTATTTATAACCAGCGAAAATGGCAGCGGAATATTAAGTTCCGATGGATACTCACCCTTGGCGATAATCACAAACGAAGCAAATATGCTTGAATGCTTAAGGCTGACAGCCAGCCCCGGCCAAAAACCGCGCTTTGCCCGAATCTCTCCGTCATTGGCGCGGCTGTTGTGATTGCTGCCAATTGTAGCTGCTGCAGCCATATTTGACATTCCCTGAATAAGGCTTGCAATTAAAAATGAATTGTTATGGTGCTGCTCATGCACAGGAAAAATTAAATTATTAAGTATTTCGCAGCATGATACAGTGGAATTATCTCCCAATACAGAATGGATCAGACGCGCCCCGTATTTTAAATTACTGTTTCTGCCCATAATAAAACGCACTGCTTTTGACCCGTAAAAAACATTGCACGCGTATCCAACAATGCCGTTTACCATTTCTACGCCTTCACCTATTTGCGTCGGCTCTTCGGCAGATGATAAAATCGTAATATTTTTAAGTTTATTTGCGCCTTTAATGTAAGCGTTTTCTCCCACTACAGTGTCTTTAATAATCGCGCAGCTTTTAATAACAGCGCCGTTGCCGATTATCCCGTAACTGCCCCTTAAGCCGCCGTATTGTTTTTGTGTCATCTCGGTTAATTTTTCTGTAAGTCTTACATCATCACGATACGCTGCCCATAAATAAGCATCTGCGGCTATCATTTTTTCGAACGCCAGAATGGAACGTCCGCCTGCTTCGTTCATTACATCGATCCAGACACGCACCTCTTCGTCTTCGCCGTCTTTGATAGCGCCGTTTCCGAACTTTGCATGGTTAGTCGTCTGCAGTTCATTTACTTCGGAGAGAATACAATTATTCCCGATTATGTAATGGGAAACATATGCGCAATTTTGAATAGCCGTATCATCGCCAATGTCGCAGGAAATAATAATACTGTTACGGATACCTACAGGTACGCAAAAATCATTATGCCTTAAAAAAACCTTTTGCAAAGATCCGATACGTACAAGCCCGTAAAACTCACAGTCGCGAATCAGGGAAGGTTCAAACGGATCGCTTACAAGAAAATTATCCCAATTTGGACAATGGTTTCTGTTATTACGAAGTATCTCTATTTCTTCGGCTTTAAGTTTTCGCCAATCACCCGGTTTTTTATAGAACCGCTCTGCCTGCTGGGCATTTCTAAGCCAGTATTCATCGGCGCCTGGAGGAAGAAATTCGGCAGGAATAAAATCGAAACCGTGGCGATCAAGCGGCAGAATGTTCTTTGCTTTCATACCTTAAATTATACAATATTGATATTGATTTACTCAAGCAAGGAATTGTTAAGAATAACCCGCAAAACGATATTTTTTAACAGATCTATGTTATAATGCAATAATTGGAGAAAAATAATGTCTGATAATCGTACCAAACTGATTAACTGGAACAAATCATTTGAATGCGGCATAAAACAACTTGATGAGCAGCATAAAGCTCTGGTTGATCTGGTAAACGAAATGTTTCAAAATATCACCGGAAACGAAAAACAGGAAAATGATTATTTTGATAAAATCTACCATAAAGCTGCGGACAGTATAAAGGAACATTTTATTACAGAAGAAAGGATTCTTTCTGCAACAAAATACGCAGGTTATGCCGAACATAAAAAAGCCCATAAACTTTTTACATTAAGTATCAATAATGAACTAAGAAAACATGAATCCGGAAAAAAAATATCGCTTTCGTATTTTACCGGATATATAAAAGACTGGATACTTTCTCACATAGCAGTAATGGATAAACAGTACTTTGAATACTTTAAGCAAATAGCCACCAGCGGAAAAGATGTAAAAATTCAGTAGTTGAAAATGTCTGATCTTTGGTATAATAATACCGATATGAAAGCAGAGAATGCAGGAACAGCTCAGCAAACCTCAGGTTTGACGCCTCGAGAACAGGAAATATTTAATCTATTGCTTGCAGGAAAAGCGCCAAAAGAGATAGCCTATAACTTAAAAATCAGTTATTCAACCTTTCTTACTCATCAGAAAAAAATATACCAGAAACTTGGCATTCACACCATTAACGAGTTTTTAACAAAATGTCTGCCAGATAAATTTGACTGGAAGTCTCCCGATGTTTTTTCGCGAGTAACTGTATTCAGAGATAAACTTGGCTCAAAAATAAATTTAATGATAAAAACCGAAAAAATTGATGGTCATGAAGTTCCCTGTCATTATATAAAAGGATCCCTTGCTGATAATCCGTATGTTTATGCCGGGATTTATATTCAACCCGATTCTGCCGAGCTTAAAGTTATAAAAACAACATCCTCTTTTTCGTTTAATGTTTTGGGAGACGGCAATAGCTATAACGCCATGTTAACAACTTCCGATTCCAGAACAATCGGCGAAGAAAATCATTTTAGAAAAACATTTAAAACAAATAAAAATGAAATATCCCATATTACCATTAACATAAATGAACTAGTACAACACGAAGACTTTGGAAAAAAGGTTACGTTTATTCAAAACAATGTTGAAGGCATTAAATTTGAAATTTCAGGATATAAAGGAAATTTCAAGTTAAAAATATGGGATATAAAGTTTTCCTCATAAAATATCACAATATCTTGTGATATTAAAATTAAATATTCAACAGTATTCTTAAATTATATTGCTGTGTAGAAGCAGACATATTTTTTAAGGAGAACTTATGAAAAAGATTATAATATTAATTGGAGTTATTTCATTTTTAGCAATATCCGGATTATTCATAGCTGCTTGTGACCCTAACGATGATAATGGTGACGAAGATAGCAGCAAGGGTGAGCAAACTGTTGATCCAAGACCTGAAAGCCCAGAACCAATGTCTTCAAAAACTGCCATGTTGTATTTTAATGACGAGGGAATTACTTTAGGTATTAACATTGGGAATACACTTGAAGCCGTTCAAAATTGGGCTCCTTATAGTCCGCAGAATCCTAAAGCTATTGAAACAGCATGGGGAAATCCAAAAATAAACCAGGCGTATTTTACCGGCTTAGAACAACTTGGATTTAATATTATCAGAATACCTGTAAGCTGGATGGGGCATATCGGACCTGCTCCAGATTACATAATAGATGAAGCACATCTGCGGCGTGTTGCCGAAGTTGTAAATTATGCAAGAGAAGCGGAACTTAAAGCATTTATTAATGTTCATCATGACGGTAATCAAAGTCATGGCTGGGAAGGCTGGCTTGATATAAATAAGGTTGTTGCAGGTGATACAAGCATAACCGACAAATTTGAAAAAATTTGGATACAAATAGCTGAGTATTTTAAAGACTATGGCGACTACCTGATGTTTCAGGGATTTAACGAAATACATAGAGGAGACTGGGGATATAACGCTACCCCACAGGAGTATAATGTAATTAATGACTGGAATCAGAAATTCACAAATGCGGTACGTAGTACAGGCGGCAATAACACCTATCGTTATCTTTTATATTACGGTTACATGACGAGTAACCACATCGCAAGCGCTCATTATGACACATTCAAACTGCCGACAGATACAAGCGCAGGCAGACAAATAGTAGGTTTTCATTTTTATCATCCTTTTTCTTTTTCACACGATGGTACTACTCACAGTTGGAATACTGCCACAGGAGCTCTTGATTTTAATGGCTGGGGCGGCGGATGGAATGAGCAAGCTATTACCGAAGTTTTTAACAATTTTAAAACAAAGTTTGTTAACAATGGTATTCCTGTTATAATTGGTGAAAATGGTCCCGCTCGGTATGTGCCTTACAATGGTAATACAGGATATAATGCCACAAATGTTACAACCGCACAACAAAGCAGACTTTTATATATTGATTGTTTATACGGCAAAGCAAGAGAAAACGGAATTATTCCATTTTACTGGGAATTTGGTGCAAGTTATATCACTCAACCCAATCCTGAATTTCCTGATTTTTGTTTAATCAACCGTAATAACGGTCAGCCTAATTCACAGGAAAGCAGAACAGTTATTGAACGAATGGTATCTGCGGTTAATAACGCTACGCCACCTACTCCTCCTATTGGTGACGTTACCTACAATTTGGGCACAACATACACATGGACACATGAGAACAGTGTAAGAGGCTGGGAAATAACTCCGGAGATCAGAGCAAAAATTGCTGACGGAAGTATCAAATATTTTGTTATAGGTCTCAATGCCGCTTCTATTTCTACAGCCGGCGGTTTAAACGGAATAGGAATGATATTTAATGCCAGCAATTTTTCATACAGCCAGCACGATAAAGCTTTTCCATGGTTTCATGCTGAAGGAAAAACAGAATATAACTCTGCATGGAACGGCTGGATACCTTATGCGGATTTAATCGGTACTTACGGCGCAGGTGTTGTAGATGGTGTTGTGTATCTTCAATACGATTTAAGACAGCATCCAAATTACAATCCCTTTAGAACAGCGGTACCTTCGGCAACATGGGCGCAGTTTGGTATGTATGTTCATGAAGCGTGGGATGGTAAAACCTGGCATTCTGTTTCAACTGCGTTTTTTAAGGAATAGATTTTTCACAGCGGATTTGACAGAAGGCTGCCTCGCAAAGGCAGCCTTTTTTTTAATCTGGCAATTTATTGGAAATAATGAACAATTTGATTATGGAAAAACTTGCTAAAGTATCTGCTGTTCTTTAACTTAGATAACAGGTCTTTTATGCAAAACAAGAATGTTTGCCATATATAATAATAAAAACCCGCAGCTACCCCGCCTTTGCGCGTCTTAGCCTTACATTTTCAATATCGTAACTAAAAAGCTCTCGCAGGTCATTTAAACCAAGAGCCATAAGCGCCATGCGGTCTATGCCAATGCCCCAGGCGGCAACGGGTACGTTCACGCCAAGAGAAGCGGTTACTTCCGGGCGGAAAATGCCGGAGCCGCCAAGTTCAAACCAGCCAAGCACAGGGTGTTTTATGTGCACTTCTATCGATGGTTCTGTAAACGGGAAATATCCGGGAACATATTTTACTTCTTTGGCGCCGGCAACTTCGCAGGCAAACATTTCAAGCATTCCCAAAAGCGTGCGAAGGTTTACGTTTTCGCCTAACACAATGCCTTCTGTCTGATAAAAGTCCGGCAGGTGAGTCGCGTCTACGCGATCGCAGCGGAAACAGCGGGCAATGCCAAAATACTTGCCGGGGATTTTTGCTGTGGGCAGTTGTTTTGCCGAAAGTACAGTCCCTTGAGAGCGAAGAATAAGGCGCTTTGTAAAATCGCGATCAAAACCGTAACTCCAGCCGCGGCTGCCGGTTGTGCCGCCGTTTTCGTGGGTAGACGCTACATTGGAAAGCCATGGTTCGTCAATTGCTTTTGCCCGCGCAACACCGTCCTTGCCGTCCGAAACACTGTACGCATCATGAATATCGCGGGCAGAATGAAACTGCGGCATAAAAAGCGCGTCAGAATTCCAAAACTCAGTTTCAACTAACGGACCTTCAAATTCTTCAAAACCAAGCGAAGATAATTTATCTTTTACATTTTCAAGAAATTTAGCGTAAGGATTACTGCGTCCCGGCGTTAACCGGACAGGCGGTGTTTTAACATTGTAGGAGCGGAATGTTTTTCCCTTCCAGCTGCCGTCTTCCAGCATTACCTGGGTGAGAGAACCAACTTCGTCTCCTGTGATTCCTGCGTCTTTAAGAGCCTGCGCTGTTTCGGCAGCCGGGACTGAACCGTCATCTGCAACGGTAAAACCAAAAAAAACTGTTTCTCTTTCTATCTGACGGAACGGCGCATCTGCAGCTCCGCGTTTTTTTGCGATAGTGCGAATGAATAACTTCTCGGTTTCGTCAAGAGAAGCTTCTGCAAGCACGCCGTTATTTGTAATAACTTTTATTAATAAACCTTTAATAAGTTTAAAATGCGCAAGAACCGGGTTTTTTGAAGGATCGTCAAGAGAATCCAGCGGCAGTGTTATAACCACCTTTTTATCGCCGTCCATCGCTAAAACGCCAAGTTTGGAAAGACTTCCAAAAGCGCTGCCAATGTCTTTATTTTCCATTTTGAGAGCTTCGGCAATATCAGGCAGTCGCGGTCTGTCTTCCGCCTGTTTAATCCTTTGCCGTATTAATTCAAGAATTCTCTCTTCGGGACTGCCCTTTTCTTTCCATTCCTGGCCAAGCCCTGTAATTTCGTAAAAAACCGCAGTTTCCCGCCGTATTTCGCTAATCAGCCCCTTGCCCGTAAGCCAGGAAAGCGCCTGGTTGCCATTCCCCGGTTTAAAACCCAGTTCCTGCTCAACTTTTTCGATAGACAGTTCATCACCCTTCTTGTATGCAAGCAGGATACGCACTTCCAGAGGATGTAAATTTTTTACAACGTTTTTTATATCAATTGACATTATAATAAAAACTACCAAAAATTGACCTTGCGGTCAATAGAAGAAATCAGACAATCTTTTGTTGATTTATTTTAAAAACTGTAATAAAATACGATTTATGGAAAATAGTAATAAAAAAATTCTTATTGTTGATGATGAGAAAATGAATATTATGGCTTTGGCTCATTTTCTAAAGCCGCAATATGATATCGTTATGGCGACAGACGGCGCTTCGGCGCTTGTTGAAGTTGAAAAACATAAACCTGACCTTGTTCTCCTAGATATTCTAATGCCGGATATGAGCGGTTTTGAAGTGCTTATCAAACTGAAAGATGCTTCTGAAACAATGAATATTCCTGTCATTTTTTTAACCGGATTAAATAATGCAGAAGATGAAGAAAAAGGTCTGCTTCTTGGCGCAGTAGATTACATTACAAAACCATTTAACAAAACTATAGTAAAAGCAAGAATAAAAACACATCTTAAAATGTCAGATTATTTTCACACTATCGAAAAGCTTTGCATGATAGACGCGCTTACGGGCTTATCAAACAGACGCGGGTTTGATAAGCGTTTTGAAACGGAATGGGGGCGCGCATTTAGGGAAAAGAAATCACTTGGTCTTTTGGTTATCGATATTGATAATTTTAAAATATACAACGATACATACGGGCATCCGCAAGGTGACAACTTGCTGCAGACAATTTCGGATGTATTGCAAAAAACAATAAACAGATCTTCAGACTTTATTGCAAGATGGGGCGGAGAAGAATTTATTATTCTTCTTCCTGATACCGATATGGAAGGTACAGTAAATCTTGCAGAGCAAGTGCGCTTAAATGTAATGGAAATTTCAATACCATGCGGAAAATTAAATTTTACCGGTCTTAACGATAATATTGTAAAAACACAGTCTTCTGACGGATCTAAACCATATGTAACTGTAAGCCTTGGCGCCAGTTCAAAAATCCCCGTAGAGGGAGACTCTGCAGAAAACTATATTACAGAAGTAGATACATTACTTTACAAGGCTAAGAAAAACGGAAAAAATCAAACTTGTACTCCGGACAGTAAATAATCACTCGAGGTAGAAAATGGGAAAAGCGCTATTAACACCTGTCATTGAAATTGATATGGAGAAATGTATTAATTGTTACGCATGCATTACCGGCTGTCCGGTAAAATTTTGCATGGACGGGTCAGGAGAAAAACTGACAATTAATCCCGACCTTTGTGTGGGCTGCGGAAACTGCATTTTGGTATGTTCGCATAAAGCACGCTATTTAATTGATGACACTCCGCATTTTTTCAGCGATCTTAAACGCGGGCAAAAAACTGTCGCCGTAGTAGCTCCGGCAATTGCATCAGTCTTCCCGGATGAATTCTTAAATTTCAACGGCTGGCTGAAATCCATGGGCGTTGATGGTTTTTTTGATGTAAGTTTCGGCGCAGAGTTAACTGTAATCACTTACCTTGAGCACATCAAAGCAAATAAACCAAAAACAGTAATTGCACAGCCGTGCCCGGCAATTGTCAGTTATATTCAGATTTATCATCCTGAATTAATTCCTCACCTTGCGCCGGCAGACAGTCCAATGCTGCACACAATAAAAATGATACGCGAATATTATCCGGAATATAAAGATCATAAAATAGTTATTATCTCTCCATGTCTTGCCAAACGGCGTGAGTTTGATGAAACCAATCTGGGAGATTACAATGTTACAATGGTTGCTTTAAAAAACTATTTAACAAAGAATAACATCAGCCTTTCTGCTTTTCCGCAGATTGAGTATACAGGACCAAATGCAGAACGCGCCGTAGGTTTTTCCACTCCAGGAGGTTTGCTGGATACTGCAGAGCGCTTTATACCTGGTATCAGGCGAAATACTGCAAAAATCGAAGGTATACATACAATTTATCCCTATCTTGAAGAAATGGTAAAATTGCTGGATCAAGATGTAGAATTATCATTACTAATCGACTGTCTTAACTGTGAAAAAGGATGTAACGGAGGACCCGGTACAGGAAACAGCCATGTGCCGTCACCTTTGCTGGAAAACTCAATTCGAAAACGCAGTAAAAAACTTGAAGAAAAACTTAAACCGGAAAAAGGGCAAAAGGTATATAAAAAATACCACAAGCTTTTAAATAAATACTGGAAAAAAGATCTTTACAACCGCAGCTACCGGGATCTGTCAGGAAACAACAATATTAAATATCCAAACCAAACTGAGCTTAAAAAAATATATGAAAGCATGAGGAAATTCGAAGATAAAGATATTTACGACTGCACAAGCTGCGGATACGGAAGCTGTAAATCAATGGCTATCGCTATTCACAACGGACTTAATAAACCGGATAATTGCGCCCATTATATCCTTGACCGGCTTAAAGATGAAATGAAGGTAGGAGAACTTGTCCGCCTTCTCACAGAACACATCAGCGAAGCTTCCAGCTTGATTGACGGCATAGCAGAAATTGTAAACACATTGCACATCAGCATTGATTCACAAGCCATAGCAGTTAAAGAAACATCCAAAAAAACAGAAGTCATGGTTAGTTCACTAAAAAAGACATCGGATATATCACGTAACAAACGCGAAGACATAAGGGAACTAATAGAGAACGCATCGCGCGGACAGGAATCCATGCAGCAAACAATACAATCGGTGCAGGGCATTTCCCAATCGGTGGACGGCATAGCATCTACGATAAAAATAATCAGCGCTATTGCTGCAAATACAAATCTCTTATCCATGAATGCGGCAATCGAGGCAGCACATGCCGGAGACGCAGGAATGGGCTTTGCGGTAGTTGCAAATGAAATTCGACGCCTTTCAGAAACCACAAGAGAAAACTCACGCAATATTTCACAGACACTAAAAAACATTATTGACGGTATAGCTATAACATCGAAACAGTCAGGAGACACTAACTCGCGTATTACAGAGATGTCAAAAGAAATAAACGATTTTGCAGATGTTATGAACAATCTTATAACCACATTCAACGAACTGTCTGCAGAAAGCGATGAAATTACCTCAGCGCTGGACAGCCTGCGAGGGCAAAGTAATGCAGTTAAAACCGATTATGATAAAATGCTGGGAATGACTGAGAAACTGCGCAATGCGCTTCATGAACTGGCAGCAATAGCGGATAAAAAACCGGTATAATTAGAGAATCTGGGTATATCTTTAACAAAATAATGGCGTTATCCGTATAATTTAGGAAATTCATGTCGAATTTCCTTGACCCTAACGCTAAATTTTTGTATTTTATTAAATAGGTGGGGATATTCCCATAATTATAAGCTAATGAATATTGAGATGTTGTAATGTAAGAACAAGAGACTCAGGTAGACGAAAATGCCTTAAAAATGTCCCAGGAAAGTCAAACAGAGGGTGATGTCTCTTCTCAGGAAGAGAAACAAGCCGCTTCTGAGGAAGCACCGGCTACTCCAGAGGAAAAAATCGCCGAACTGGAAACCCGTCTGGCGGAAAACTACGACCAACTGCTGCGAAAAGCCGCAGAATTCGAGAATTTCCGCAAGCGCATGAACCAGGAAAAGCAAAGCGCAATTGAATATGCCAACCAAAGTCTGCTTTTAGACATTATCCCGATAATCGACGATTTTGAACGCGCTATCCAGGCAGGGGAAAACGGCCTGCCGGCAGACGGCTCACAAGCAAGCGCTTCAGATTATTCCGGCTTTTTAGAAGGAATAAAAATGATAGAAAAGCGCTTTACAAGCCAGCTTGAATCAAAGTGGGGTCTTAAGCGCTTTAATTCCGCAGGTGCGTCTTTCGACCCAAATCTGCACGAGGCTCTGATGATGGAAAAATCTCCGGATATAAAAGAAGCAATCGTACAGGAAGATTTAATTAAAGGATATTTGTTAAAAGAAAGAGTAATTCGAGCGGCAAAAGTAAAAGTACTAATGCCGGAAAATGATAATAGTTAAGGAGAAAATCATGGGAAAAATTATTGGTATCGACTTAGGAACAACAAATTCATGCGTGTCCGTTCTTGAAGGCGGAGAGCCTATAGTCATTCAGAGTTCAGAGGGCGGGCGCACTACCCCATCTATCGTTGGTTTTACAAGCAAGGGTGAGCGCATTGTCGGCGCACCGGCAAAGAACCAGATGATCACCAATCCGGAAAATACAATTTATTCCATTAAACGTTTTATGGGACGCCGTTTTTCAGAAGTTTCCAACGAAATGAAACTGGTTCCGTATCACATCACCGAACAGGGCGATGATGTTCGTATCGATATTGACGGCAAAAAATACACACCGCAGGAAATTTCCGCATTCGTTCTGCAAAAAATGAAAAAAACTGCCGAAGACTATCTTGGCGAAACTGTTACCGAAGCTGTAATCACTGTTCCTGCATATTTTAACGATGCGCAGAGACAGGCAACAAAAGATGCCGGAAAAATTGCCGGTCTTGATGTTAAACGTATCATCAATGAACCGACAGCCGCTTCTCTTGCTTTTGGTTTTAACAAAGATTAAAAAAAAGAAATAAAAATCGCCATTTACGATTTAGGCGGCGGTACATTCGACGTCTCCATTCTGGAATTGGGCGACGGTGTTTTTGAAGTTATGTCCACTTCCGGCGACACGCACCTTGGCGGTGATGATTTTGATCGCCGTGTCATGGAATGGCTTATTGCAGAATTTAAAAAAGACACAGGTATCGATCTGGGTCAGGATCGCATGGCTCTCCAGCGCCTGCGTGAAGCTGCGGAAAAAGCAAAAATTGAATTGTCATCGATGCAATCAACAGAAGTAAACCTGCCGTTTATTACTGCCGACCAGAGCGGTCCTAAGCACCTGCAAAAATCCCTGACACGCGCAAAGTTTGAACAGATGGTAGAAGACCTGCTTGATCGTTCCAAAGAACCATGCAGAAAAGCGCTTGCAGACGCAGGTCTTAGTGCAGATCAAATTGATGAAGTTATTCTTGTCGGCGGTTCAACCAGAATCCCTGCTGTTCAGCAAATTGTAAAAGAACTGTTTAAAAAAGAACCGAACAAAGGCATAAACCCGGACGAAGCTGTCGCTTCAGGCGCTGCGATACAGGGCGGCGTATTAGGCGGCGATTTAAAAGACATGGTACTTTTGGATGTTACTCCTCTCTCGCTCGGCATTGAAACTCTTGGCGGCGTTATGACAAAATTAATTACACGTAACACTACCATCCCTACCCGCAAAAGCCAGGTCTTCTCCACTGCTGCAGACGGCCAGACTGCCGTTTCCATTCAGGTTCTGCAGGGCGAACGCGAAATGGCAACCCAGAACCGCGTTCTTGGCCGCTTCGATCTTGTAGGCATACCTCCCGCTCCGCGCGGAGTTCCGCAAATCGAAGTAACTTTTGACATTGACGCAAATGGTATTGTTCACGTAAGCGCAAAAGATCTTGGCACCGGCAAAGAGCAAAAAATACGCATTGAAAGCTCCAGCGGCTTAAGCGATTCAGACATTGACCGCATGGTAAAAGAAGCGGAACTCCACGCAGAAGAAGACAAAAAAGACCGCGAAAAAGCCGAAGTGCGCAATGAAGCCGACTCGATGATTTACAGTACAGA